>JBILGG010000090.1:0-5774 GCA_044351165.1 Candidatus Caenarcanales bacterium
TCACCCAAAACTATAATCGAACTAGAATTTTTAGATTTTAGGCGATACTCTTGAGTAAAAGGGCGCACCATAGTCGGCTCGTGAGACATCTCAGCAAGAGCCTTTAAATTCAACTCCAAATCAAAATGCCCAGAATTACAAACTATCGCTCCATCTTTCATCAGCTCAAAATGCTCGCGATCAATTACATGTCTATTACCAGTAAGAGTAATAAACACATCTCCAATTACAGCCGCCTGCGCGATCGGCATAACCTTAAATCCTTCCAATCTCGCTTCTAGAGCCCGAATAGGATTTACTTCTGTAACCACGACATCCGCGCCTAAGCCACGTGCGCGCAGGGCTGTCCCCTTACCGCACCAGCCATAACCCAGCACCACCACAGTCTTTCCAGCCAAAAGAATATTAGTAGCTCGAATAATTCCATCTAAAGTAGATTGCCCTGTTCCATATCTATTATCAAATAAATGTTTTGTTTGTGAGTCATTGACAGCGATCGCCGGAAAAGCTAGCACGCCATCTCTTTCCATCGCTTTTAGCCTGACGATACCGGTAGTGGTCTCTTCAGTAACACCGATAACATCTTTTACTTGGCTTGGTCTTTCTTTTAGAAGAGTAGCAACTACATCAGATCCATCATCCATAATGATTTGGGGCTTAGTATCAAGAGCGATATTAACGTGCTTGATATAAGTCTCTGTCGATTCACCTTTCATCGCATAGACAGCAATTCCATGATCACGCACTAAAGCCGCCGCGACATCATCTTGAGTGCTGAGCGGGTTTGAAGCGATCAGCGCGCAATCAACTCCGCCAGCTTTTAGAGTGATAGCGAGATTAGCAGTTTCGGTTGTTACATGCGCGCAAGCTACCATCCTAAAACCAGCAAGAGGTTTTTGTTGAGAAAATCTTTCGCGGATCGAGAGCAGAACCGGCATTTCTTTTGCCGCCCATTCGATTCTTTTTTTGCCAAGATCAGCAAGTTTTATATCCGCTATTTCGTAATTTATTAGTTGTGACATACTTATATTTTATCCCAAAATGACTATTTTATTAATTACGTGGAATAAATAAATTATGAACGGCAATTCTAAGCAAGATGACCCAAAAGAAAATTTACCAAAAGAGCTCAAAAGACTACCAAAGTTCGGCGGCTCCAAAAAATCTAATAAAATTCAAAAAAATTATCAAGCCACACAACCCATAGATTTCCCCAGCGAAAAAAACCTCTCCCAAAAACTAGCACTTTCGGCTCTAAAATACAGCGGGCAAGCCAGTATAAAACCCGAAATCGAAGATACGGCTAGAGACCTTTTGGAAATAAACCAAGAAAATAATTTAGCCGCCCAAAAGCTTCAACAAAATAATCTAGATCAAACAGATGATGCTCCCCCGGCTCCCCCAGCACCTTTCATCTAAAAACTTTTTATTTTCCCATCAAATACCCTAGTTAGAGTATCCAGAAAAATCTCCATAATATTTATTATGGATCGTTCTTTATTTACAGCCGCTACCGGAATGCAAGCTCAGCAAACCAATATTGATATCATTTCGCATAACTTAGCAAACATCAATACCACCGCTTACAAAAAATCAAGCGCGCATTTTACTACTTTGTTTACCGAAATCGTAAGGCAACCAGGCGCGACACTAATGAACGGACAAGTCACACCTAACGGCGTACAAATCGGTCTGGGAGTGAATCTTGACGCTACCAATAAATCTAATATCATGGGAAGTTTAACCAATACTGGCAATCCTCTTGACCTAGCAATAGAAGGAGACGGCTACTTCCAAGTCCAGATGCCAAATGGACAGCTCGCTTACACTAGAGACGGTAATTTTCAAGTAAACGGACAAACGGGTGAAGTCGTTACTAATAGAGGTTATGTACTTTTCCCTAATATAAATTTAGGCGGCAATGTAGAAAAAGTTCACATCACAAAAGACGGAACCGTCTCTGTGACAAGAGCTGGCGCGTTTAATCAAGTAGATAATGTCGGCAATATTAGAATTGCTCGCTTTATTAATCCAGCAGGTTTAATTGAGCAATCAGATAATTTATTTTTACAAAGTGTCGCCAGTGGAAGACCGATAGAAGGTAATCCGATGGACGATAGTATGGGCGGGATTAGACAAGGTTTTCTTGAAGGTAGTAACGTAAAAGTTGTCGAAGAAATCGTGAGTATGATCAGCGCTCAGCGCGCCTACGAAGCTAGTAGTAATGTGATCAAAGCATCAGATGAAATGCTTCAACAAGCAAACGCCGTAATCAACTAGTCTAGATAACACTGATTGTTAGAATTTTTGAGCTTTGGGAATAATATAAATAGTGCGGATATTTTTCTGTTTAATTTTATCGCTTATTTTTTCTCAAAAGGTTTTGGCTTTTGAGTCTGCTAATCCTTATTGGCTTAATCTAAAACCAAAAGTAGAAAGTTTTTTGGCAAAAAATATAAACACCAATAGTTACAAATTCGAGCTTATTGGTCCTGTTACTGAAATGACTACTTTTCTTGGCAATAGACCAGATGCAAAAATTAAGTTTGAAAAATTTTACTTGGGGGGCTCTAGCTCACGAAAAACTTTTCTAGCGACAGCCTACGATGATGCTGGTAAAAAAATAGATAGTCTCTCGATCGCTATTGATGTGCTTGCTTACCGAAAAGTTTATATGCTCAAAACCCGCGTGGCGCGCGGGACTGAGATCTCCGCTGGAGGCGTTTACCAGAGTGGGATCCCCATAAGACAGATGGATAGCGGGCTTTACTATGATGGCAATCTTAGCCAAAAAGTAGCGACCGTCGATATCCCAGCTGGCGTGCCGATTAGAGTAAATATGGTAAGGCACGAAAAACTAGTACACGCTGGAGATATAATAAAAGTAACCAGCGGCAGTAAAACCATAGAATTAAAATTTATGTGTAAGGCTCTTGGCAGCGGGGACGTAGGCGAAGTGATAAATTTAATCTGCACCGATATGGAACGCAAAAACACCCGAGCCACAATCACTGGCAAAGGCGAAGCGACGCTGATTTAAAAAAAACACCTAAAAACTCTAAAACCCTTATAATAAATAATTATGTTAAAAGTTGGAATTGTAGGCTTACCTAATGTCGGAAAATCAACGTTGTTTAATGCGCTCTCAAATAACTATATCGCCGAAGCGGCTAATTATCCTTTTTGTACTATCGAGCCAAACACAGCTATAGTCAATGTTCCAGACGAAAGACTTTTTGTGCTCCAAAAATTTGTTAGCACTAATGTCGTGGTTCACGCGGCTATCGAGTTTGTGGATATTGCTGGACTAGTAAAAGGAGCCGCTCAGGGAGAGGGTTTGGGCAACAAGTTTTTATCTAACATTAGAGAGACTGATTTGATTGTGCATGTAACTCGCTGTTTTGAAGATCCTAATGTCATTCACGTTAGCGGGCGCATAGATCCTCTGGATGATATCGAGACCATAAACACCGAGCTGATCCTAGCGGATCTTGAGCAAGTACAAAAATCCCGCGAGAGAAACGCTAAAAAAGCTCGCGGAAACGATAAAGAAGCAATCTTGATCGATAGTGTGCTAGCTAAAATCCAGCCCTTACTTGAGGCTGGCAAACCAGCTTCTGGAGCGGATCTAAGCGAAGAAGAAAAACTCGCGATAAAATCCTACGGGCTTATCACCCTCAAAAAAGTTATTTACGCGGCAAATATCGCAGAGCAAGATATGGCAGAAGGGACTAATGATTTTGTAAAAGCCATAGAAAAATACGCTCAGCAAGAAGGCGCTGGCGTCGTAGTTGTCAGTGCCGCCGCTGAAGCGCAGTTAGTAGGCATGTCAGAAGCTGAGAAAAAAGAATTTTTAGCAGAGCTCGGGGTAAAAGATACCGGACTAAATAGATTAATCCGCTCAGCATACGAGCAATTAGGCTTGCGCACCTATTTTACAGCCGGCGAAAAAGAAGTGCGAGCTTGGACCATCCACGCTGGCGATAAGGCTCCTAGAGCGGCTGGTGTGATTCATACAGATTTTGAAAAAGGTTTTATCAAGGCTGAGACTATCGCTTATAATGATTTTGTCTCTTGCGGCTCACGCCCAAAAGCTCGAGAAATCGGCAAAGTCCAGGACGGCGATGTTATAGAGTTTAAGTTTAACAACTAAAAATCTCTCTAAAAATCTCTTGCCAAGGATAAATCATAAATTCATCTAATTGATATTTTTGGGGAGACAGAGATACACAAATCATCTTAGCTTGCGGGCACACTTCTTTAAAGGATAGTAGCCCTCTTAACTCTTGCCTGGATGGAGTTACTGAAGCCTTGATTTCTAAAGCATAAATTTCACCGCAGGGTTTTTGGATTATCAAATCCACCTCAGCACCTGATTCTGTACGATAAAAAGAAAATTGCAAATCTCTATTTAGATATTTTGATAAATGAATAAATTCTTTTATAATAAAATGCTCAAACGCTTTGCCGTAACTAGAAGTCTTAGGAAGCAATTCCTGACTTGCTTGGCGAGCTAGAGCTCTTTGGACACCGGTATCAAAAAAATAAAATTTCGGAGATTTTATTATTTTTTTTCTAACTGTGCGTGAATAAGGATATAAAAAAAACGCTAATAAAGTATCTTCCAAAATAGAAAAATATTCTTTTATAGTACTTGCGCTAATTCCTATATCTTGGGCAATTTTACTAAAATTTAGAGTGTTGCCATTTTCTTCAGCTGAAAACCGTAAAAATTCCACAAACGCTCCTAAGTTGCGAACAAGAGCTTCAGACTTAATTTCTTCTTTTATATAAATATCAACATAGCTCTCAAGCATAGACAGTGATTGGTTTCTATCTGTCTCCATATAAATTTTTGGCAAAGTGCCAAACTCCAAAACTTTTTTAAGAGAAAAATCTATGATTCCATGTTTTTCAGCATTTAGAATTTCCACATGAGTCAAAGGAGCGAGATAAAAATTTAAAGCTCGTCCTCCAAGTAAATTAGCATTGCCGTGTTTTAGTTTTCTAGCGCTAGAACCAGTCAGGATGAAGTGTGGCGGGTTTTCTAATTCCTCAAGAGCATAATGTACTAAATCCAAAATTTTTGGTAATTTTTGCACTTCATCTATAACAATATGAGTGATTTTTTTATCTCTAGATTTTAGATCTTCTATCAAAAGATCTGGATTATTTTGTAATCGAATAAAATCATTGAGTTTAAGTAGGTTATAAAAAATCGTAGTATCAGCAGAAAAAAGTTTTTTGATTAAAGAAGTCTTGCCTGCCTGCCTGGCCCAAAAAGAAAAAAACTATAATTAGAATTAAATTCCAATAATCTGGGGATTTTTAGCTTCACAAACCTATTATACCTCGAATATCTACGGTTATAACCTAGATAATCGAGGGTTTTCTGAGTTTACACCTCAAGGATTCGCCGAAAAACAAAGTTTTGAGGCGGAATCCGCCTAACAAAAATTTTAAGGATACACTCCCTGAGCCAAGATTCTCTCTTGGATCAGGGTTAAAAAATCGACGAAGTCGAATTTTTTAGTGGATCCTTAAAGATTCGCCGAAAAACAAAGTTTTGAGGCGGAATCCGCCTCAGCTAAAAGTTTTTGGATTATGCCTTCACCGGCGCGCCTACCATCATAAATCGCAGTTACCACCAGGTCCGACCCGCGCACCATATCGCCCCCTGCAAAAACCTTAGGATTAGTGGTTTGTTGGGGAATCCCATAAACACCGGTTTTGACCAGACCGCTTGCAAGTAATTCAATATTATAATCCTTGAA
>JBILGG010000004.1:0-17208 GCA_044351165.1 Candidatus Caenarcanales bacterium
CAAAATCAAAGCACGAACTAATATGATTGAGAGCGATAAGATTATGATTACGGCTTTTGATGATACTTTGGCGGCTTTAGATTTTAAAAATGAAATGGCGTGTAAATTTATTGGTCCTGATCAATTAAAAATCTACAAAAAACTAACCAAGTTTACCAAAAGAGATTATTCTTTACTTTTGATTTGCCTAGAATAGCTCAGGGGTTAGAAGCTCAAGACGCATACAAATACAACCACCGCGATAATCGCAGCTACAATAATTATTGCTTTTAGCTGAGTAGATTTTTTTTGTTTTAATGCTTGGTTAAGTTTGAGATTATGCTCGAGACGATTTATCGATTCTTCAAGTTTCATTTGTCTTAGTTCATAATCGTGTTCAAGGTCTGTACTCACTTGAATAATTTTATTGACGGGATTTTGATCATTTATTTTTTTTTCGATAGAACTAAAAAATTCATCAAATTCTTGCATTTCATTTTTTTCAGGATGATAAAAACTTTTTAGTAGTTTTACTAAATCTTGAGGATTAGTTCCGTCTCGCCCACCGCCGTCTCCTGTGTTATTTTGATTAGGGTTTTTGTCGCGAACCATTATTCCAGAATCCATAATAATTATACCTTTTTTGGACACTAAATAAGAAGCGTTATTTTTCGGATTTTTTGGGAATAATAGTATTTAGTTGTATTTTTGAATACCAAATTCTACATTGTTTAGATTTGGGTTTTCTGTTAGATAAGGCTCAAGTAAGACTTGCAATCTTTCTCTTGCTCGCCAAATTCTTGATTTAACAGTCCCCAAAGCACACCCCAAAATCTCAGCGATCTCTTCGTATTGCATGCCCTGCAGTTCTCGTAAGACGATAGCTGTTCTGAACTGTTCCGGTAACTGAGCCATCGCTTTTTTTATGGCGTCACGGGTTTCATAACCACTAATTACTTCATCTGGTCTTTGTTTAGAGTCTTTTATCTCTTTTATAAATTCATTATCACCACCATCATCTTCGTAAGATTGGTCCATGCTGATGGTCTTCAGCATTCTAGGTCTCTTGCGAAGCTCATCATAAAAGAGATTGAGAACTATTTGATTGAGCCATGATTTGAAAATTCTAGGATTGCGAAGATTGTGAATGCCCTTATAGACTCTGATAAAAACTTCTTGAGATAAATCATTTAGATCTCTCCATTCTGGCGCTAGTTGATAAAGAAGAGCAAAAACATTTTTTTGGTATCTCTTGACTAATTCTTGAAAAGCCTCTCTTTGACCGAGTTGTGAAAGCTGAACTACTTCTAGATCGCTGACCTCATTGAAATTTACTTTTGATGTTTTTGACTTTTTTGACTGCACTATTTCATTTTAGTATCATCGGCCCGGGCCGTCAACAAAAATTTTAGCTTTTTTTGGAAACATTTTTTAGGGCCATTTCGCCTTATAAACACAAGCTTTTTGACCTTTGTATTAATTAATTTATGTCAAGTTTTTTTCGAAAATGAGCATAATTTTATTTATTAATTTTTTGGGCCATATTCTGTTTCAAAAAGAGTTATATTTATATTTATGCAAAGAAAATATTTAATCGCTGGTAATTGGAAACTTAATATGAATCAAGCTCAGACAGAGTCTTTTTTACAAGATCTTTCTGCTGATTTGAATTCGATAAAAAATATTTCTGATATCGAAACTATGGTAATACCTCCTTTTACAAGTCTTGAAAAAGCAAGAAATATTATTCGCGCTAAATCTCTTCCCTTTAAGCTTGGCGCTCAAGATCTAAGCCAGTATGACTCAGGTGCTTACACAGGTGAGATTAGTGCTGAAATGCTCATGGAGATTGGTGTTGAATATGTTTTGGTTGGGCACTCAGAGCGCAGAGAAATTTTTCATGAGAGTGATTCGATAATTAACGCGAAGCTCAAACAAGCTCTGTCAAAAGGTTTGAAGGTGATACTCTGCTGCGGTGAATCGGAAGCGACTAGAGACGCTGGTGCTACCGATACTTGGGTTTGTAACCAAATGGAATCAGCTTTTAGATATATTGATTTTAGTAATTTAAATTTGCCGCAAAATTTAGTTGTGGCTTATGAGCCAATTTGGGCTATCGGCACTGGCAAAGTTTGTCAAGCAGATGAAGCAAATAGGGTGATTTCAGTCATTCGCAAAAAGCTTGCAACTATACTAGGTGAAAATATTTCAGATCAAATTAGAATTCTTTATGGCGGCTCTGTTAAGGGTTCTAATATAGATGAAATCATCCAACAGACTGATATTGATGGGGCTTTGGTTGGCGGAGCTTCCCTAAAAAAAGAAGATATTCTTGCCATAATTAAATCCACGGCTGATAATGTATCAGCGAATAAACAACCAGCTTAATCGTGATAAAATTGACTCAATGAGTTTTTTAAATAACGACTTCAAATCAGGTGATAAATCAAAAAACGCTATTGTTGATTTTTTTCAAGAAAGCGATAAAGATGATTTAGCAAGAATTGCTGATGATATTAGTGATGATGCTAAGGAGTTTTTTGAATCGAGTATTTTAGCTTTGCTCGGACAAATGCCAGATGAAGTGGTCTCTACTTCTATGACTATCAGTAAGACCGCTCTTAATCATTTACTTTTTAGTTCCATGGTTACGGGCTATGTAGCCAAATCAGTAGAAAACAAAGTTCAATTAGAAAAGTTATGGACTACTAATCCTAAAAACTCTAATAGCTCAGTTAGTTTTGATTCTATTTTTAAAGATCCACCCAAAATCAATGATATTGATTCCATAATGTAGAATTAATTTTTTTGAATCTCTAAAACCCAGTGTCCATCAGAGTTACGTTCTTTTGTAAGAATAATGTGTCCCTCTTGTATAACGCTCATGCTGACGCTATCTATGGGCTCGCCATCATCAAGTAATACTTTTAATTGGCTACTAGCTGGCATAGTATCAAGCTTGATTTTTGTGCGCACAAAATTGATAGGACAGGCTACGCTTCTTAAGTCTAAAATTTCGCAATTCATAATAAATTGGTTGCGGAGGCAAGATTTGAACTTACGACCTTTGGGTTATGAGCCCAACGAGCTACCAGACTGCTCCACTCCGCATTAATGATTATACCAAAATCAGAGTGGGTTTTTTTTGATTTTTGCGGAATCTCTTGGGTATTGGCTTGGAGTTTTAAAAACTTTTTTATAAATTAACAATTGCCGATCGCTCTGGTAAACAATTTCTTGAATTTTTTCTGCTCCCAGAGTTTTGGCCGCTTTTTTAGAGCCTTTTAGTTCTTCGGCGATGGGGAATTTTTTGAAGGCGATTAGATGACCATTTGTTTTCACAAAAGGGCTACAAATTTCCAGTAAAGTATTTAGCTGAGCAACAGCACGAGAAGTGCAAATATCAAACTTTTCTCTATAAGCTTTATCTCTTGCCAGCACTTCAGCCCGCGCGATGAGTGGAGTTAAATTTTTGAGTGCTAGTTTTTCTTTTACTAATTCGACAAACTTTATTTTTTTGCCGACACTATCAACGGCTGTAATTTTTAAATCAGGTAGTACTATCGCCAGCACTAGAGCAGGGAATCCTCCTCCAGTCCCAATGTCGATAAGGGTTTTAGAGTCTTTCACAAAATCAAAGCAAGCTAAAGAGTCCAAAAAATGTTTTTTATAAACATCTTCTCTTTCTCGAATACTTGAAATATTAGTGTGCGAGTTATACTCCTCATATAGTTTATAAAGTTCTTCGAACTCGTTTTTAAATTGATCTATTAGTGAGGTGTTCATTTTAGAGGTAAATAGTGGTGATTATAAAATCGACTAAGACAATAAATATAAAACTAGTTATCACAGTTTGGGTAGTGGCTTTACCGACCTCTTTTGCTCCGCCTCTAACTGAGAGGCTTATGGCAAGCGCGATCAAAACTATTAATGCCCCAAATATAGAAGATTTTATCAAGCAAAGCCCTATATCTTTTAGCTGTAAATAATCCCAGATACTATTTATATAGCCCTGAAAACGAATCCCATGATTAATATAAACAGTAACAAAAGTACTAAACACAGAAACAACAGCACTAATCCAAACAATAACGGGGCAGAACACAATAGCAGCCATAAATCTAGGCATTACAAGATATTCGATGTGATCTACTCTAAAAACTTTTAGAGCATCTATTTGCTCACTAATTTTCATGTTTGCTATTTCAGCGGCTATCCCTGTCCCAAACTGGGTCGCAATCATTAGTGATCCAATCACGGGCATGAGCTCTCGGGTCATAGTCAGAGCAGAGATTATTCCAAGTTTATTACCTAAGCCATGTGCTACAAACTCTGGTCCCATTTGCACTCCAATTACCACTCCCAGAGCAATTCCTATGACAATTACAGGACTTAGGCTATTGAGGACTAAAATAATGGATTGCTCAAAAAAACTTTTAGGATTAAATTTTAGTTTTATAAAACACAGAATTAATCCTAATCCAAGCTCTACCATGCGCCCCAAAAAAAGAAATAAAATTTCTAGCTGGAGTCGCAGATATTTAGCTAGTTTAACCAAAGGCACATAAGAATTATAGCTAAGTCTTGCAGATTTTGTCACAAGCTCTTCTAGATCTAACCAATAGTAATACTAGAAGCGTAGCTACAGAGCTTAATATCTACTTTTTGAGAGCTATTAGTTAAGAAGCTCA
Organism: Candidatus Caenarcanales bacterium; assembly: GCA_044351165.1. Taxonomy (GTDB): domain Bacteria; phylum Cyanobacteriota; class Vampirovibrionia; order LMEP-6097; family LMEP-6097; genus JBEAYS01. The sequence continues at coordinate 4,671 of JBILGG010000004.1, forward strand.
AAAATGCAGTTTCATTATTATCAGATTTAATGGTTACATTGTTTAGATAGGGCTCATAAATAATTTGCATAATTTGTTTTTTGTTTATTTCTTGAATCAGCTCAGGGAGAGTGTTTCGATTCCTTTCCAAGCATTCTAGAGTTCTGGTGTAATTGCAAGCAAGTATTCCAGAGACATTAAAGGATTTCCAAACTTGAGCATCAAAAGCAATTGAATTTTTTTGATGCTTTTTATGAATCTTGCTCTGAGAGCGGCTTTTGATAAATTCGTGTTTTTCTGTTTTGCCCGCCCAACAATTTAAAACAGTGATTTCAGATTCTTTATTGAAATTAATTGCAATATATTGTTTAAATCCCTGCATCTTGGGTCTTACTAAGCTTATTTTTATCCCATTAGTTCTTAAAGACCATTTAATAAGAGCTTTTCCAAATTTATCTTGGCTGGATGTGCTTTTATCGAATTCTTCTTGCAATTCTGAAAGTTTAGCTCTTAACTCTTCGATATCTTTTAACGCTTTAAAATTGACGAACCGGGCTAGGCATTTTTCTGCTCTATTAAAGTTATAAATATTTATATAAGGCTCGTAAATAAAGAAGCTTACTAATTCTTTTAAAGCTTTTACATCCTCGACTGGCTTAGGCGTGTAGAGCGGTAAGTAAGATTCTTTTTTGACACTGATTTGGGCAATATTTGTAGGAGGAAGTATTGGTGTTTGCTCAAATACTGAATTGAAGAAGACTTCATCTTTTTCAGATCTTTCGTTTAGTACTTTTTCATTAGAAAATTTATTTAGTTCTTGAATCTTTTTATTGTTGATTTTTTGGCCATGCAAAACAGATTCTGTATCGCTTCTGACAGAAATTTCTAGTTTATCAAGCAATTCGTTTAGAATGCCCATCGCAACTATATTTAATAGAGATTAGATTAAGACTGGGTTAAGGCAAATTTTAGATCATCATTGATTTGCGCTTTTAATTCATTAAGTGAGGGAAATTTAATTTCATTTCTAATTTTGCTTTTTAAGCTTAGCTGAATGCTTTTGCCGTAGAGATCTTGGTCAAAATTTAGTATATGAACCTCGATACTCATTTTTGCCAAATTACTAACACTGGGTCTTACACCTATATTCACTAAACATCGGTAAGATTGCTGACTATTCCCTATCATACAATGTCCGTAATAAACCCCAAACTTAGGATAGACCAGATTTGTATCAAGAGCGAGATTGGCTGTCGGGAAGCCTAGCTTAGAGCCCAGTCCTTCACCTTTTACAACTTCAGAACAGATTAAATATTCATGACCCAGTAGTTTATTAGTGGTTTCCAGATCACCGTTCTTAATTAAATTTCTAATACGTGAACTACTAACGCTATCACCATCAATTTCTAAAGCTGGTGTGATATGGCATCCCAGATTCAATTCCTGACACCATTTGGCAAGTAATTCAGGCGTGCCAGATCGGTTTTTGCCGAAGTGATGATCATAACCGATACTTATAAAATCCGTATTTAGAAAATTTAAAAGATACTTTTCAAAAAAATCTCTAGCAGTGGTTTCTTTTAGATCTTCATTAAAATCCAAAATTAGTACATAGTCCAAGCCCAGTCTCTCAAAGAGATTCAAGCGTGCGGCTAGATTGGTGATTAATTCTGGAGCCTTGCCTGCAGTTAGTTCTCGTGGGTGACGTGATAGGGTTATCACAGCCGACTTTTGGTTATGAGCTTGAGCGTGTCTTACAGCGGCTTCTATGACTTTTTTGTGTCCCAGATGTACTCCATCAAACATCCCGAGTGCAGTCGAACAAGTGATTCCAAGAGCCTTTAAATTAGCATCATGATCTAAAATTTTCATTTTTAGTAATAAACTTCATCACAAAATAATTCTGATGGTTTGATCTTGCCCGAGTAAAGAGCTTTTCCGATGATGAGTCCGTCGATGTTATAGCCTTTTTGTTTTAGGTTTTTGATTTCAAAAACATCGACAATAGAACCGATGCCGCCACTTCCAATAACTTTTACTTTGGTATTTTCAAGCAAATCTATCAAAGCCTCTACATTAGGTCCTTCTAGGGTCCCATCTTTTTCAATATCTGTAAATTGAATAATTTTTAGACCATGTGGTTCGTATTCTTTAACAATATCTTCCGCGCGCAAGTCTGAATGCTCTTTCCAGCCCTCTACGGCAAGATAGCCATCTTTACACTCTATACCGAGTACTATTCTATCGCCGCCAAACTCTTTTAGGGCTGACTTTACAAAGTCTGGATCCTTAACGATAGCACTTCCCAGAATAACTCTTGTCGCTCCGACATCTAATAATCTCTTGATAGTACTAGTGTTACGAATGCCGCCTCCCACTTGAATGGGTAGTTTTGATTCTGTAATTATTCTGCGAATAAGAGCGATGTTTACAGCGCGCCCTTCTCTAGCTCCGTCTAGGTCAACGATATGCAGATATTTAGCTCCGAGAGATTTCCAGCGCTTGGCAACAAAATCAGGATCATTATTATAAGTGGTGCTGATATCAAAATCACCTTTGTAAAGCCTTACACACTTCTCATCCATAATATCTATTGCTGTGTAGATATTAAAGGGATCTGTTTTAGGTGGTAGGTTTTTTTTGTAGTTCATGATTATTTACTATAATCTCTTGCTATCGGTGTTACGAGGCTAGTATCGATCGCTTCGTAGCTTAAAGCCACATCGCCATTTTTATAACTTGCTAGTGTGGTTTTTAGCCAATCTGCATCGTTACGACTTGGGAATTCAGGCTTGTAATGCGCTCCACGACTTTCATTGCGGGCAAGTGCGCCTGCGGTGATGATCTTCGCCAGGTCAAGCATATGCATTACTTCTCTAGTGTAGAACAAGCTTTGATTAGTCCAGCGAGTCGAATCAGGAAGTTTTGCTTTTTTGATTCTTTCTTGGAACTCAGAGATTTTCACCATAGTCTCTTGAAGATTTTTATTGTAGCGAACAACTGTAACATTTTCTGTCATTAAGTCACCAAGCTCGATATGGAGAGCTCTAGCATTTTCGTTACCTTCTTGAGCACCAAGCTTGGAAATTAAATCTTCCTCAACTCTCAATTGATTTTTGAAAACATCTTCGCTGATATCACTAACAGATTTTTTTAGACCCTTAATATAGTTTGTGCTATGCTCGCCTGCTTGAAGCCCACCAAAGGTGCATGACAAGAGGGAATTAGCTCCTAATCTATTAGCCCCGTGATATTGATATTCACACTCTCCAGCTGCAAATAAGCCCGGGATATTGGTCATTTGTTTATCATTATCTACCCATATACCGCCCATGCTGTAATGCACTGATGGAAAGACTTCCATCGGCACTTCTCTTGGATCTACGCCTTTGAATTTTTCATAAATTTCAAGAATACCACCAAGCTTTTTATCAAGTTCAGCGCGTGACTTATGGGTAAGATCCAGATAGACACAGCGTTTGCCGTTAACGCCTAATTTTTTATTTACGACGATATCAAAAATTTCTCTAGTAGCTATATCTCTTGGCACGAGGTTACCATACTTAGGATATTTTTCCTCCAGGAAGTACCAAGGCTTACCATCTTTATAAGTCCAAATTCTTCCACCCTCTCCGCGAGCAGATTCTGACATCAGTCTATCCTTATCACTGCCTGGAATAGCAGTAGGGTGTACTTGGATAAATTCCCCGTTGGCGTAGTAAGCACCTTGTTTATAAACAGTAGAAACCGCAATTCCATTATTGATCGCACCGTTCGTCGATCTTCCAAAAACATTACCAGGTCCGCCAGTCGCCAGGATGACAGCGTTACCTTTAAATACTCTTAATTCCATCGTAGTAAGGTTTTGAGCTACAAGACCTCTGCAGACTCCATCGTCATCAAGCACCACTGAGAGCATTTCCCAGCCTTCGTATTTTTTGACTTTACCCTCGTCTTCAAATCTTCTAACTTGCTCATCAAGTGAATAAAGGAGTTGCTGACCAGTGGTCGCACCAGCAAAAGCAGTACGGTGATAAAGAGTGCCTCCAAATCTTCTAAAATCAAGATTGCCTTCTGGAGTGCGGTTGAACATGACCCCAAATCTTGCGTACATATCGATAATGCTAGGAGCCGCATCGCACATACGTTTCACGGGACCTTGATTAGCCAAAAAATCTCCGCCATAAACAGTATCGAACAAATGCTTATCAGGATGATCACCCTCGCCCTTAATATTTTTTGCGGCATTGATACCGCCCTGAGCGCATACAGAATGTGACCTTTTTACGGGCACTAGCGACAATAGGTCTATTTCAAAACCTAATTGCGCCGCTTTTAAAACTGAGGCTAAGCCAGCCAATCCACCACCTACAACAATAATTTTTTTGTCCATATATAACAAAGGCAATTTGCCCTTCCAATAAAAATTTTATCAGTATTATTCGCTTTTTAGGAATTCCTAATAATATCCGTGATTATCTTGATGTTTGTGAAAAAATAAACTGGGTATGATATTAATATGGGCAAATTATTAGATGGAAAAGTAGCAGTTATTACCGGAGCTGGTAGAGGTATCGGGCAAGCTACTGCAGAATTATACGCTAAGCACGGAGCAAAAATTATTATCGCTGATATGGACGCAGATCCAGCTAATGAAACTCTAAAACTCGTTAAGCAAGCGGGCTGTGAGGGTGTGGTAGTAACAGGAAACATCACCAAGCGAGAAGATTGCGACAAAATTATAAAAGCTGGAATCGAGCTGGGGAACGGCTCTATAGATATTTTAGCTAATATTGCTGGTATCACCAGAGATGCTGTGATCCACAAAATGACAGAAACTGATTGGGATTTTGTGATTAATGTTAATCTCAAGGGTACTTATAATATGATCCAAGCATCAGTGCCTGCGATGCGTGATATCGCTAAAGACGAAAGCCCCGCTCCTAGAGCTCGTTCTATCATAAATATCAGCTCGACTTCAGGCGTGAAGGGTAATGCCGGTCAAATAAATTATGCTGCAGCAAAAGCTGGTATAAACGGCATCACCAGAACCGTAGCAAAAGAGTGGGCAAGATTTAATATCCGAACCAATTCTATTGCTCCAGGTTTTGTGGAGACTCGTCTCACTTCAAAACCCTCTGATGATCCGCGTTTGGGCGTGCCAGAACAGCAAATGCAAATGATTCAAATGCTCTACTCTCAAACTGGTCTTAACCGCCAAGAAGGCATGGGCAAACCTGTTGATATCGCTAATGTCGCTTTGTTTTTGGGTTCTGATTTATCTTCCTACATGAGCGGACAAGTGCTGGTTGTTGCTGGTGCCATGATTGATACTTACTAAGTTCGCAAGTATTACCTTTTTTTTTGAGGCAACATGAATTTTGTTACTTGCAGGCTATTTAGGCAAAAAGCTTTTTACCACTGATAAAACAATCATCGCACCCATCAAACTCAGACCAAGAATTCCCATAAATTTTGAATTGCTTAGCTTCAAAAAATCTCCGTTAAATAAATCCTGATACTTGGGTTTGATTGAGTCAGTATCTTTTTTGGGCCAAAGTTCTGTAGAATCGTGAGCAGAATCTGGGTTTTTGTGGAGTAAGTGTTTAAACTTATGATGATCAAACTCAGTGTTCATAACCTTTTGGCAAGAGGGATCGACTCTTGAAAAAGGAGAATCTACTTGAAACAGAGGACGACAGTGTAACTCTTGCATTAAGCTTTTTCCGATAGAGATCTTCTCAATAGATCTGGCTCAAATCATTTGACACAAAGTGTTGTATTTTTTTGTTATATTCAATTATAAACAAAAAATAAAGAGAATAAATAGTATTACCTAAATATTTTTTTAATTATTAACGAGAATTAAGCTTAGTGCTAAAATAGATACAGCTTTCTAAAAGCCGAAGCTTATAAAGTAAATACATTATGCCCACTATGACAACTAATACAAAAGATACTAAAACTAATAAATCTGAATATTCAGCAAAAAATATTGAAGTTCTAGAAGGTCTAGAAGCCGTCCGCAAAAGACCAGGGATGTATATCGGCGGTACTGATAGAAAAGCTCTCCATCATTGCGTGGTTGAGATTGTTAATAACTCTGTCGATGAGGCTTTGGCGGGTTATTGTGATGAAATTTTAGTGACCGTTCATAAAGATGGCAGTTTAAGTGTGGAAGATAACGGTAGAGGTATTCCTACTGATATCGTTAAAAAAACCGGGCTCTCTGGCGTAGAGACTGTGTTTATGACTTTGCACGCTGGCGGTAAGTTTGGCGGTGATGATTCGAGTTATAAAGTTTCAGGTGGTCTGCACGGAGTCGGAGCGAGCTGTGTTAATGCTGTCTCTGAAAAAATGCACGTAGAAGTTTTTCGTGATGGACAGATCCATTTCGTTGAGTTTAGAGGGCGCGCCCCGAAAGGCTCTCCGGTAGGCGCATCTGCTGAGCCCCTTAAAAAAACTGGCAAAACTGATAAACGCGGAACCAAGGTAAGATTCTGGCCGGATAATCAAATCTTCAAAGAAGTAGACGCTGACGGAGTTGAACATTTCCCGATTTTTAATAGAGAAACTTTGGCGCATATTTTTTTGGAAATGACTTTTTTAAACAAAGGTCTAAAAATCACTTTTACTGATGAGCGTCTAAAGCCAGAAGAACAGCATCATACAGAGACTTACTATAATCCAGATGGTCTGCTTGCTTATGTGAGATATTTAAATGAATCTAGGGTTCCTATCCACAAAGAAATTTTTCACTGCGAAGGTAAAAGCCAGGAAGTCGCCGTGGAGATCGCGCTTCAGTACACAGAAAATTTTAACGAGCACGTTTTAACTTTTGCTAATAACATCATTAACCCTGATGGTGGTACGCATATGCAAGGTTTTAGAGTCGCTATAACCCGCATTATCAATGATTACGCGCGCACTAGTAAGCTCATAAAAGAAAAAGAAGAAAACTTAAGCGGTGATGATGTGCGTGAAGGTATCACGGCGATTATCTCTGTAAAAGTTCCAGACCCGCAATTTGAGTCTCAAACAAAAGTCAAGCTTCTCAACAACGAAGTCAGTTCCGCTGTCCAACAGGTTTTGAGCGATAGCTTTAGTGATTGGATGGATAAGCATCCAAAAGAAGCAAAGCTAATAATTAATAAAGCTCTTTTATCTAAGCGCGCGCGTGAAGCCGCCAAAAAGGCTCGCAATGCAGTTCGCAGACAATCTGCTCTTGAAAGTGGGAGTGGTATTCCTGGTAAGCTTGCTGACTGCTCTAATACAGATCCGGATCTTTGTGAACTTTACCTCGTAGAGGGTGATTCAGCGGGCGGTTCAGCCAAGCAAGGTCGCGATCGTAATTACCAAGCGATTCTGCCGCTAAGAGGTAAAATCCTAAACGTCGAAAAAGCTACTGTCGATAAACTTTATGACAATAACGAAATCCAAGCCATGATTCAAGGAATTGGATTGGTTCCAATGGAAGATGAAGATTCCAAAAACAAAAACGAAGCTGTTCTTAAGATGGATGCTTCTAACTTGGATCTCAAAAAACTTCGCTACAAGCGAATCGTAATCATGACCGATGCTGACGTCGATGGAGCTCACATCAGAACTCTAATTCTCACTTTTTTCTTCAGATACGCAAGGCAGTTAATTGAGCAAGGTCATGTCTATATCGCTCAGCCACCGCTCTATAAAGTAGAGTTTAAGAAAAAAGTTCGCTATGTTTACTCAGATACTCAGCTGGAGCTGGCTTTAGCGGAGATCGGTGAAAAAGCTTCTATCCAAAGATTCAAAGGTCTAGGAGAGATGATGCCTGAACAGCTTTGGGATACTACTATGAATCCAGAAACTCGAACCTTGAAAATCGTTAGAATCGAAGATGCTCAAGAAGCGAATAGGATTTTTGATATGCTTATGGGAGATGTTGTGGCTCCCCGTAAAGCTTTTATCGAAGAGTATGCTGGAATTGCGTCTCTGGATGTTTAAGATTTTTGTTAAGCGGCTTCCGCCTCCAAAATCGTTTTTCAGCGAATCCTTAACCACTTTTTAATCTAAACACTGCATAATCTACTTATGTCACTAGGTGGTGTTTCAGGTTTAGGTCCCAATTCTGGCAATAGTCAAGGCCAAGGCGCAAACGCAAGCGGCCAATCTGCCGGCAAGGAATTCTCGCTGGAAAAGCAACAAGCCAATCAGGCAGGGGCTCTGGGCTCAGCTGAACAACTCAAAAAAGCAAAAGCAAAGACCACCCAAATCGTCGATCGCACCAAACGCAATCGCAAAGGCGCTCCTAGAACCATTATCGTAGATGGTGAAATTTACGAAGTATTTTTGTTGGCGATAGCTTAGTTTTAAAAAAATAATTTAATTGATTATTCTTCTAGGTTATTTAATTTTGCTGTAAGCCAGTTCAAGTTTGCGTTTGCCGAATTTTTAATTATAGGATCTTTCGTAAGAAGGTTCGTTAATAGCTTTAATTGAAACATTTGATCCTTAATATAGTCTTTTCTTCGATTTTTACTAGCCTCACTAATCTTGTTGTAATCGTTTTTAATTTTTTCAAGATATTGGTTTAGTGACTCAGGATTAGTAAGAATTTCCATAATTACTTCTTGCTTAATGATTTTGAGATCATATAAGCTCATAATTTTTTTTTCTTGATCATTATAAAATAGGTGTCTGTATTTATTTTTATAAAATTTAAGCTCATCATTTTGTTTTTTGAGCTGATCAACCTCACTGAAATCAGGGGTTTCAATCAAGTTTTCAGTAAAAACTTCTTCGGTGATAATAGTGGTTTTTTTACTATCTTTTAATTGATTCAAAAAAGCTGATTCAACAAGATTCATTTTTAAAGCTTCGTTAAAACTTGATTGTTGCTTAATTAAACTATTGAGTTCTTGAAAATCCGGCATAAATAATTCTAAGTAAAAGAATTTAAGATTTGATTAAGGATTAGCTAAAAAACGATTTTGAGGCGGAATTCGCTTAAAAACATCCAAGATCACCACTCCACCGGCAAATAAATTCTTAGATTACAACGCGGACACACATAGACCGGATCATTTCTGCCAGGTAGGATCTTACGCGTAAAAACCTCATAACAATTATTATTGCCGCAAGTAATAGTAGTATATCTACCCTTGATTTGAAATCGATAGGGAAGTATTGCGTTTCTGCGTTGGGCGTTAGCCGCCCATTCCATGAGCTCTTCAGGGCTTGGATCAACGAAGGACATTAGTAGATTCTGGGTTTTTTGAGCTTGCAGAAAAATCCTCTACAAACCAAACATAATTACCGCGCTCATCTATATTTAGCTCACTTGCTTTTTTAATAAGGGTTTTAAGGCTTTTGGTATTGGTGATGATAATAGTGGAATCGGAATCTATAATTATTGGTTCTGCCTGCAAATTTAAAAACTGAGGAACATAAACATCATTAGCAACAGTCCAGCTATCTCCGTAAACCTCACCATTAGGCTTTTTGATGATGACATTAACATCACTATCACTAATATTAGCTATTTTTATTTTTTTTGGCTTAGTATCAAGAGGTGTTTGAGCAAGGTTAGATTTAGGATCTGGTACTGAAGCTGGATTTGAGATTTCTGGGATTGGCATCCTGATGACTGGCTCAGGATTACCGTTATTGTTTTTAGTTTCGGTAATTAGGGTAGTTGCAGAAACGGGGTTAGATTTGGGGATGATAAGACCTACTCCATCTTTTATTTCGTCTTTTAGAACTCCCTTGTCGACTGCTTTTTGGACTTCTTTAATAGTAGAAACAAGCTTTTTATTTTTTTGATCGAATTCAGCAGGTACAAGTAAAAAAGGGCTGACCTTGATATTGGAATCTTTTTTTTCGTATTGGATATAACCGAGATACTGATCATATAGATTAAATACTTTGACTTTTATTTTTGCTTTAGTAGAGATGGGTATATCTTTTACACTCTCATAGGCATTAAGGTAAAATTCACTAATTTCGGTTTTGGTGCTGTCGCTAAAACTCGCTTCTAGAATGACTTTGATGCTTTCGTAGTATTCGTTTTTTAGATTATATAAAGAGATATCTGAGCTAGTCACTTGCTCTGGGGGCAGAGAGCTGATCACATAACCAAAATCTTTTTCGTTCTCGATGAGAGCGTTATCAGTTTCGATGGTTTGGAATTCTTGCTCTTGCAAGCTTTCTTCTGCTTGTATCGCTGGTGCAAACAACAAAAGCAAAAATAAAATTGCCACTGTGTTTAAAAAAAATTTTTTATTAATAGATTCGTTTTTCATCACTTTACTAATAAGCTTTTGCCACAAGTATCTCAATATTATTATCACTCAATTGTCCGGAAATGACACAGGGGGTTTTTTGCTTATCAAGTTTTTTCTCGTCTGGAATACAGCGAATTGTAGCTTTAAACCTGTCTTTTAATACTTCTTCAAGCTTGGTATCACCGTTCCACAGGCATCTAACAAAACCTCCAGGGCTATTAAGTTTTGACCCCAAATCATCGATATTATCTGCCGTGGTGCTAAGTGCTTCGCGAAAATCGCAAGCCCTTTTAAATAGGTTATTTTGAATTTCTTCAAGCAAGAGCTTGAGCCTAGCGGCGATTCCCTCACGCGGGATTTCTTTTTCTTTTGAGCGAATATCGCGGCGATGAATCTCAACAAAGCCTTGCTCTAAATCTTTTGGTCCTATTACAAGACGCACAGGCACGCCTTTTTGCTCGTATTCGTTAAATTTAATACCTTGAGTAATATTTTCTCTATCATCAAGCTTGCAACGGATGCCAAGTACATCAAGTTCTTCTTTGATTTTTTGGCTTGCTTCTAGAACAGCACTGTTGTCTTTATTGCGAATAAAAATTGGCACTATCACTACTTGATAAGGTGCAATTGCTGGCGGCAGTATTAAACCAACTTCATCATGATGCCCCATAACCACAGCTCCAACCAGGCGAGTGCTAACTCCCCAGCTGGTTTGGTAGGTAAACTCCAGCTCATTTTTTTCGTTAGTGAATTTGGTCTCGAATGCTTTTGCAAAATTCTGACCAAGATTATGAGAGGTCCCAGCTTGCAGAGCTTTACCGTCGCGCATCAGAGCTTCAATGGTGTAAGTACTTTCAGCGCCAGCAAATTTTTCAGAATCAGTTTTTTTGCCAGTGAAGACTGGAATCGCTAGATACTGCTCCAAGAGAGTCTTATAGGCGTTAAGCATTAATAAAGTTTCGTCTTGAGCTTCTTGCCAAGTAGCGTGACAAGTGTGACCTTCTTGCCACAAAAATTCAGTGGTTCTCAAAAACAATCTGGTTCGCATTTCCCAGCGTACTACGTTTGCCCATTGATTTATTTTTAGCGGAAGATCCCGATAAGAGCTTATCCACTTAGCAAACATATGATTGATAATGGTTTCTGAAGTAGGTCTGAGTACATACTTCTCAGCTAGTTCCTTGCCGCCAGCGTGAGTTACTACCGCGCACTCTGGAGCAAAACCTTCTACGTGCTCCGCTTCTTTTTGCAAGAAGCTCTCAGGGACGAGCATTGGGAAGTAAGCATTCTCGTGTCCAGTATCTTTTATCATTTTATCGAGTATATTTTTGATATTATCCCAAATAGCGTAACCGTAGGGTCTAATCACCATGCATCCTTTAACAGGACTGTAATCTGCTAGCTGAGCGTTTATAGCAATATCAGCCAAGATACTTTCTGCGTTACTTAAAGTTTGTTCTTCTTTTGATGTAGTATTCATGATTAAAGATTGTTATCAAGCTGAGCTTGTTGGAGTTTGGCTCCTAGACTGGATCTGGAGATTTTTTTAGGATTAGGTTTTGAGCTTCTGCTCCCACCAAATAATAATGATCCACCGTTTTGAAGATTAGCTACCATCAACTCTTGAAGCGCGGCTGTTGCTTTTTTGAGTCTACGAGAGACTTGCATCTGTGAGATACCTAATTGATCAGCTACTTCTGCTTGCGGGATGTCTTGAAAATAAATCAAATCGATAATCTGAGCCAAGGAAGGCTTGAGGTTTTTAAGTAACTCTTGCACGGTGAAATACTCTTCGCGAGTGTCGTTGCGCTTATGTTCTTTTATATCCATTAAAGTATCAATTAGGTAAGTATCGTTATCGAGAGATGAAGAGCCAGTGTTTATGGTTTGATCCAATGACACAAGTGTGCGTCTACGATCTACTTCGTATGCTTCTTGAATTTTGCTTTGTTTGACATCTTGCAAGACTTCAGCGATCTCAAGATCAGTAGGATCACGCCCAAATTCAGTACGAAGTTTATTTACAATTTTATTAATTCTAAAACTTAACTCTTGTAACTCTCTTGGCGCGCGGATCATAGAGGTCTTATCTCTTAGATAGTGTCTGATCTCCCCCGTAATTAAGTGAGTTGCATAAGTAGTAAACTTCGCACCAGCTTCAGGATTAAAATAATCAATAGCTTTAATCAAGCCAATAGACCCGATTTGGATTAAATCATCAACAGGGTCAGTGCTTCTTCTAGCAAGACCATGAGCTATTTTTTTGACAAGAGAAAAATTCATCTCGACGATCTGAT
>JBILGG010000091.1:0-5756 GCA_044351165.1 Candidatus Caenarcanales bacterium
AATATTTTTCTGTTCATGAAGGCAAGCAGATCAATATTGGAGATGAAGAACCTGAGAACTCTAAAATCTATGTGAGAAGTAAGATACTGAGCCAAGTTCTAGGTTTTTGGGCTGGTGGAATTGGTTCGGTGCTTAATTCAGCGAGTATCGCAACAGGATTTATTGGTAATTTGTTTAATTTCACAGGTATTAGAAATATCTCAGAAAATTTAACTAATCAAGCTAATGCTTTAATGTCGCTTGTATATATAACAGGAGAGGTTCCAGCTAATATAAATGAGTTTTTCAAAAAGAAAAAACTTGGTATTGCAAATGCAAACTATAATTTACTAGTCGCAGGAGTAGGTGTGCTGGGAATGCTTAATCGAATCAAACACAATCCCCTACTGGGTTACATGCTAAAACTAATTAATATTAAGCCCTTCTTAGATAGATGGGATAGATTATTCAAAAACTTCTTCCTTCTTTTCTTCTCTGCCAATCGCTGGGTTTTACATCACGATGAAAAAGTTTCTGCTAAGGAATTTACATCTTTTCAAGATATAGAAAAATCCAAGAAACATGATAGTTTCTGGAAGCATTTTACCTTACCGTTTAGAGTTTTGATAAAAGATTCTGATGTGGTTTATACTCAAGAACAAATCCTAAAAAAAGCTTCCGATGAGTAATCCTCTGGCGTTATAAATATTATTCTCAACGGGAAGATCTAGCCAACCAAGCTCACTGATTAGTTTTGAGCTAATGTAAGCTTTTGCTCTGCTTGAGCCATCGATGATTTTTATAATTAAAACCTCTTGGTCTTTAAGATTAGCAATCATCATTAAGCCCTCGGCTCCGCCCTTGGCGATAAATTTATTTGGTGAATTTTTCATTATAATTGAGTCTATTTGTTTTTTTCCTCCGACTAAATCGGGGTAAGAATTCATGGCATTTATTATTGGGATGTAATCGGGATTTTGAATCATGGCTAAAAATATCTCAGCCATATTTTTTAGGCTCATATAAAAAGTAGGTAAGCTACACCCATCAATCCCTGTGTGGATGGGGGCTTGGAGCTTACTACCGCCGAGCTTGAGAAGCTCTTGATAGATTGCTTTTTGGAGTGGGTGCTCTGGACTTAAGTAGGTATCTAAATCAAGCTTGGAATTCTTGCAAGCCGATAACATCGCCAGATGTTTGCCGGCGCAGTTATGATGGAGAGTAGAATTTGGGTATTTGGGATCAAAACCACATTGCAAGCAGGTTTTATTGATATTGAACTGCTCAGAAAATTTCTCCAAATAGTTTAATTGATCAGGTTCTGAATTATGAGAGGCGCAGGCAAGTGCCAGAAATACTGGGTCTAGATTATGCCCTAAAAATTCATAAGAGATTTTGGCTTGGATAGGTTTTATAATCGAGCGGGTGTAACAACAGAAATCAGGGTCCCCATAATGTTTTTTAATGCCTTGATTACTCAAGACGACAGCGTGCCCGTAGTGGATACTTTCAGTCTTGTCTGATCTTGTTACTAAAGCGAGTGGATAGGGTTCTGACAACGTAAATATAATAGCTTTTTATGGTATTTTTGTCTGAAGCAAAAGCCTAAAATTGATTATTTCCCAGGTTTAGCTTGAAAATGAAGTTTTGAAATATAATTAAAGTGTGCGTAAAAAATTACTTAGTTACTTTTTGATTTTGGCTTTATTTTTGCCTCTTGCTAGCTGGGCTGAAGAAACAGTGGTGGAGGATCCTGTTGAAAAAATTATAGAAGAAGTTTATAAAGCATGGAATGAACATAACGCAGATAAATTATTTAGCTACTATAGTAAAAGTTTTACTACCGGTGATGGCATAACAAAAGATGAGTATCGTAAGCTTACGGAAAATCTGTGGTCAGCTTATCCTGATATAAAAATCGAAAGCCAAAAACGCACAATCAGAAGCCAAGATCAGCATGCAGCAATTTCTATAATAGATTTTTTCTACGGTGAAAGTAAGGATGCTAATCCAGATATCCAGCAAAAAGGCACTCTTAATGCTATTTCGCAAGGTCAGCTATTCCTCCAAAAGTACGGTAATGAATGGAAGGTAGAATCTGATAAGATCCATTTTGAATTGGTTACTGTCTACTACGGAAACGCTAAAGAATACCTCGATAATCATTTGATATTTTTTAGTAGCCCTGAGCTTGTTAAGGCAAGCCAGCAATATTCTGGTACTTTATACTTCGTGTTACCAGAAAATGTAAAAGCGACAGCGACTATCTCGCGCGAGTATATTCAGCCTCCAGGAAAAGATGAAAAGCCTGACGATTCTTTTCAAGTGGTCACCGAAAGCAAGTTAGAGAGACTGTTTCAAGCTAATGATCTAAATCTAAATGAACTTGTCAGCGCGACAATAATTCTCTCCAAAGGTATTATCGAACCTAAGCTAGATGGAATTTTATATATTTCTAAGAGAGTAAATATTTTACCTCCTTTTGAAAACGCCAAACCTCTTAATATCGTTAAAACTTCTTTTGCAAGATCTAAATCCAAAAAAGAAGAATCATCTAAGCCGATAGAAATCTTTGAGGAACCGGTTTTGGAAGAGTAATCCGTGAAACCTGCACTCACATTAGTTCATACAATCTCTGATTATTTAAGTCGTTATGAATTGCTTGCTAAGCCACTTGCCGTCGCTTGCTCCGGTGGAGTCGACTCACTGAGCTTGCTTGATATTTTAAGGCAATTAGTACCTAGTCAAAATTTGGTTTGTATTCATCTTAATCATGGCTGGCTAGAATCTGCTAATCAAGCGCAAGAGCTTCTAGAATCTTACTGCATTAAAAACGAGCTTAAGTTTATCTGTAAAAAATTTGCACTAGGAAAGATGGTCGCTAGCGAAAACATAGCTCGCCAAGCGCGATATGAGTTTTTTAGAGAAGTTTGCTCCTTTGAAAAAATATCTAATCTTTTTATGGGACATAATCTTAATGACCAAGCTGAAACTATCTTATTTAGGCTATTTCGCGGAACAAATAGTTTTGGGCTGTCAGGAATTCTCGAGCAAAAGATACTTAGCCTAGATGATAATCTCTCACTAACTCTCCATAGACCTTTTCTAGGAACCAGTCGCCAAGAGATTTCTAGCTACGCTAGGGATAACCTAAATCTTATTTACGAAGATCCAAGTAATGAAGATACTAAGTATCACCGCAATTTAATAAGGCACAAGATTCTACCTATTGCTCTGGATATTAATCCCCAAGCCGAAAAAAACATCGTTAAATTAGCAGAGCTTATCTACGAAGAGCAAGAATATTTTCAAGACCAGGTCGCAACTGCGCTCGATCAGTTAGGGGATTTACCTTGGAGCCTGGAGAGCTTTAGGAGCCTGGCTCGCACTATAAAAAGAAAAATTTTAGAAAAAACTTTTTGCACCCAGATAAAATTTACTGATGAATTTCTGCAAGCAGTTGATTTAGGCGGTTTCCATAGAATAAATTTTGAAAAAGATAAATTTTTTACAATTAAACAAAAACAAATCCATTTAGAGACCAAGATTTAAGCTATAATCAGCCTTGTGGAAATAGTCTTAGATAAAGTAAAAGTTCTTTTTAGTCCTGAGCAAATCCAAGAGCGCGTCTCAGCCCTTGCTAAGCAAATCAGCTCTGATTATAAATATTCCCCTAATCTTGTGATTATCGGTGTTCTAAAAGGTGCTTTTATATTCACCTCTGATCTGGTAAGGCATCTAAATGTCCCTTGCCAAATAGAATTCATAAGACTCTCTAGTTATCATGAAGGTACAACTAGCTCCGGAAAAGTAAAAGCTTACGACCTTACCTTACCGCCACTAGATGGTAAGGATGTTTTGATCGTGGAAGATATAGTGGACTCTGGGCGCACCGCAAAATTCCTCTTAGACTTTCTACGTGCTCAATCCGGCGCTAAGACTATTAGGCTAGCAAGCCTTGTCGATAAGCCTTGCCGGCGCGCTTCGGAGCTTGAATATATAAAGCCTGATTATTGCTGTTTTACTATTGATGATAAATTTATTTTAGGTTACGGACTTGATTACGAACAGAATTTTAGAGAATTGCCTTATATCGGTTTTGTCGATGGATTAGCCTAACTGGGTTTTTTAGGCAACAAACTAACCACCCAATTCCCAAATTTTATTCCGATAGGATCCAGTATCCGCGGGATAGTCAGGTATGAGCATAAGAGCGATACAAAAGGTCTGACTATGGATTTTACAGCAGAGGGCATAGCTTTAATCCGGTCATAGACTTGGTTTTGGATCCAGTTAGCGGCTAGCACTATTAGCGTAGGTCCGCCAATTGCCGCTACCAAGTCTTGCCCAGCGGATTTCACTAGAGGCTTATACGAGCCGTTACCCATCGCACGCAAACCCGCTCTGGCTGAGCAAGATCCAAGCGCAACAGCCCAAGATCCATAATAAATTATCGAAGATAAAAATTTAGGTACACCTAGCTCCTTCATGCTGGGCTTGAGCGCTTCAGCTACCTCATTACCCATAGCCGCTAAAATTCTCGGTCCCCAATTATCATCCAAAAACGGCACGCCCATTTTTATCAGGCTGGTTACCGGCGCGGGGAGATTATATTTTTTGGACCACTGTGGAATCAGCTCGGTATTTAATTTATGAATAAGTTTTTTTGCTTCCTCAGCTTCCGTATGATGCTCGTTTGATTCGGGCCCGGAAGGCGGAGTCGCGGGCTGGGGTTCGGCGATTTTCTCTGCGCTTATTACTGGCGGTTTATTTATTTCTTGTTTAAAATTACTAATCTGCACAATGAGTAATACAGATAGTACCATTTATCCCTGGCTGAATAAACTAGGGTAAACCCCTAATTTCAAACCCTATAGTGCCACTATAGGGTTTATGGATAACATTATAGTGCCACTATAGGGTTTGGCTTAGTTGCTAACTTGCAAAAACTCTGGCTCAATAAGTCCAAAACCGCCGTCTTCTCTTTCGTAAACGCAAGCAATTTTATTAGAGTAAATATTGAGGAACATATAAAACGGATGCCCGCAATCGTGAAGCATTTCGATAGCTTGTTCTGGTTCTAGAGGCTTCATCTTAAAGCGTTTTACTTTTATGATTTTGGGAGCTTTGTAGGATTGAACTTGCTCGAGAATCTCACTTGGAACCCGGTTGTTGACTATTTCTTCGGGGATACCGTATTCTTTTACGCTTTTGCCGGTATGGATTTTGCTGTAGATTTTGGTTTTGTATTTGCGGAGTTGGGCTTCGATTTTGTCGATGACCGTGTCGATACTCGCGTAAACATTTTCTTCAGATGAATGACATCTAATCACGTGCCCGCCTTTAAGGTTAATGGTAATCTCGACTTTTTGGTTGCCGCCTTTGCGGTTTTTTAGTACTGATAAAACCACATGGATATCGTGGTTTTGGATAATTGAGTCAAAATGCTTGTGGATTCTTGCCACTTTTGATTCTACATAGTCCTTGATAGGTTCTGTAACTTCGATATTTCTGCCGACGATTATTGTTTGTGCTCCGATACTCATAGAAAAAATATTCTACCATATTTAGGCATTTAGTTTTTGCTAAAATATTTCTATGAGCGTTACAAGCCCCATAAATATAGGCTTTACGCTGGGTGACCCAGCCGGAATCGGTCCTGAGATTTTTTTTAAATTCCAGCAAAACTTTCAAAATAATCCCAATTTTAATATAGTGTTGATTGACGATCTAAAAGCCTATAACCAAGTGCTTTCTAAGATCAAACTCGGGCAGGC
>JBILGG010000106.1:0-5093 GCA_044351165.1 Candidatus Caenarcanales bacterium
GAAATGCGAATTTTGTTTATCAGCCGATTAATTGTTCGAATATAAAAGTGCTTTTGAGGAATTATCAGCTATCTGACGACATTGCTTTTAGATTCTCTAATAGAGGTTGGGCTGAGCACCCGCTTACAGCTGATAAATTTTCTACTTGGGTGCATGGATTTGATGGTAACGCCGAGACGATAAATCTATTTATGGATTATGAAACTTTTGGAGAGCACCAGTGGAGCGAGACTGGCATTTTTGATTTTATGTGGGCTTTGCCTGAGTATCTTTTAAGCCATACTGGCTTTAAGTTTAATACTCCATCACAAGTAGTGGATATGTATCCAGTAAGAGATAAGCTTGATGTGCATAATTATGTCTCTTGGGCGGATACAGAGCGCGATCTCAGCGCTTGGAAGGGTAATAATCTTCAAGATGACGCTCTGGAGTCTGTTTTTAAGTTAGAAGAAAAAGTCTATCGCACTAATGATCCAGGTCTAATTGAGACTTGGCAGGCTTTACTCACTTCTGATCATTTTTACTATATGTGTACCAAATGGTTTTCGGATGGTGATGTGCATAAATATTTTAATCCCTACCAAAGTCCATACGAAGCATATATAAACTACCAAAACGTACTTACTGATTTCGAAGCTGTTGTAAACGCCAAAACAGCTCAATTGCAGGAGATTAAATAGTCTAGATTAGTGAATTTCAAAATCAGAATAAGTTTTTAGTTGAGCGTTTGCTCGTCAAATTTAATAAATAGTGATGAAATTAAGGGCAGGTAATTATTATGAAGTTAGTTTTTGAAGTTAGTTGGGAAGTTTGCAACAAAGTTGGAGGTATCCATACCGTGATCACCACCAAGGCCTCTGAGTCAGTCGCTAATTATGGTGATGCCTATATTGCTATTGGTCCGGATCTGGGGCAAGAGGGTTCGGAGTTTATTGAGAGCGTTGATGAGTTTTTTGAAAAAATCGCACCAAGCTTAGAGCACGCTAATATTCCATGTCGTTTTGGTTTTTGGAATATCCCGGGCAAGCCTAGAGTGATCTTGGTGGGCGGGTTTAAGGAGAGATTTAATATCGAGCGTCTTTTGCACGCTTACTGGGAGGAATTCGGAGTAGATTCATACGAAGGTTCTTGGGACTATGTAGAACCGATATTATTCTCTACTACTTGCGGCGAGGTGATCGAAAATGTCATAAAAGCCACTGCTAGTGAGGAACACCAGCCGGTAGCTCATTTTCATGAGTGGATGAGCGGAGCAGGAGTGCTTTATTTGCGCAAAAATATGCCAGCGGTAGGTACAGTGCTAACCACGCACGCCACTATGCTCGGCAGATCCATGGCTCACCATAATTCTAAATACTATAACGAGATAGAATCCGCTCAGAGCTTCAAAGAGCACGCTCATATCCACGGTGTCCAAAGTAAACATTCTATGGAAGCTATCTCCGCTAAAAACGCTGATTGTTTTACCACCGTTAGCGAAATCACAGCCAGAGAGGCTTACAAGGTTTTGGGAGTAGATCCGGATCTTGTCGTTTATAACGGAATGAACGTAAAACAAAAACTATCTATCGACGAAAGAAAAAACAAAGACAAAAAAAATTATCTGCTTAAGATTTGCAGTTCGTTTTTGGGTGAAACACTTCCGGAAAACACTCAAATTTGGGTAAGCTCTGGGCGCTACGAATTCAAAAACAAAGGCTACGATATCACTCTGGATGCGCTTTCTAAACTAAGAGAAAAACTTCAAGACGATTGTCCGCCGATACTTATGCTTTTTTTAGTAGCGGCTGATAATCAAAAACTTACTAACTATGTGATCCCCAAATCTACTGATTATAACTACCGTGAAGTCGCTATTTCACCGGTTTATAACAAAGATCACGATCATATTATTAATGCTACTAAGCACTATGGATTGGATGAAAAAAAATCTCCCATCAAGGTGGTGTTCTCTTCTCTTTATCTAGATGGTAATGATGGAATATTTAATTTAAGCTACGAAGAAATTTTAAAAGTTTGTGATCTTAGCTTGTTCCCTTCTTTTTATGAGCCTTGGGGTTATACTCCGCTTGAAAGCGCTATTAATGGAATTCCTACCATCACTTCGGATTTAGCAGGGTTTGGTTACTGGACTCAAGTCGGGGAGGACGATTGGTCCCATCTTATAAAAGTTCTTAACCGTAAAAATAAATCTTTTGAAGATGCTTCTTATGAGCTGACTGCAATCATGGAAGATTATTGCTTGAATCCCAAAAACAAATCTCACTCTTTAGAGCAAGCTAATAAACTTAGAGAAAAAATTGATTGGTCAATGATTTATGGCGGCTACAAAACCGCTTACGATATAGCTTCTAGTAAAGCTTACGAAAGGCTCTTGCTTCATAAGGGTCTTAGCGTGCGTAACCCATTTACCAGCTCAAGATGTCACATTCAGCCTGGGCGTCCGGCTTTGCGCTGTATGGCTATTGAGCCGCACTTGCCATCGGTGCTTGGGCAGTTAAATGAAATTGCTTACAATATTTGGTGGTCATGGAATCCGCAAGCCCAAGAACTCTTTCAGTCATTGAATCCTGAGCTTTGGGAGTATTTTGAGCATAACCCAGTTAAGCTCCTTAAGAGTATTCCATCTGCCGAATTTGAAGAGCTCGCGCGAGACCCTGTTTTTATGAGCAAGCTCGAGGATGTTTACCAGAATTTCAAAAATTATATGGGCGAGATTTGTTTGAACTCGATTATCGATCCTGATAGACCTATAATTGCTTATCTATCCATGGAATTCGGTCTGCATGAGTCTTTGCCGATTTACTCTGGTGGACTCGGTATCCTTGCTGGAGATCATCTTAAAGCCGCTTCTGATATGAATCAAAACCTCATTGGAATTGGTTTGTTTTATAAAAACGGTTATTTCGTGCAAGAAATTAATGCTGATGGTTATCAAGTCGAGCATTACCCTCAGCATGATTGGAAGAATATGCCGATTAGCATCTTGCTAAACCAAACTGGCGAGCCTGTTAAAATTCCCGTTGAGTATCCAGATAGAATAGTTTGGACTCGGGTGCTTTTAATTAGAGTCGGGCGTGTGCCGCTATTTTTGTTTGATACAGATATCGAAGAAAATAATCCTAAAGATAGAGAAATATCTTCTAGGCTATATATCGGTGATCGTCAGGCGCGCATAGAACAAGAGATCTTGATCGGAATTGCCAGCGTGAGACTCGCTAAAGACGTTCTAGGACTGGATCCTGCTGTTTATCACCTTAATGAAGGTCACTGCGCTTTTATGTCTGCTGAATTAATTAGAAGATATATGCTGCAAGGATATTCGTTTGAATCAGCGGTAGAAGCAATACAAGGTCACACTGTGTTTACTACTCACACCCCAGTACCCGCTGGTAATGAGGCTTTTGCAGTTGACTTGGTCCATAAAATGCTAAATAGATTTTTTGAGCATATGAATGTTTCTATTTATAAATTTTTGGATTTAGGCAGAAATATTGGAAATAGCGAAGAGTTTTCTATGACTGTACTCGCGCTGAAAGTCTCTCGCAAAGCAAATGCCGTATCAAAATTGCACGGTGATGTGAGTGTTGAGATGTGGAAGCCTGTTATGCGTAACGAAGAGAGGTTTTTTGGATATGTCACTAATGGAGTGCATATGCCGACCTGGCTTGCCCCGGGCATTAGAAGTCTTTGTGATGAAGGTGAGATTATAAATTTTGAAAAAATTCGCTCTTGTTCTAATGAAGTTGTTTGGCAAAAACATCAGGAAGATAAAAAATCCTTGATCAAATTCCTAAAAGAGAGAATCAAAAAAGAATATCTCAGAAAAGGTATGGATATCCAAAAAGTCAAACAGATTTTGGCTAACCTAAGCGAAAACACTCTATTAGTGGGCTTCGCGCGAAGATTTGCTGAATATAAACGAGCGAGTCTTTTGTTTAAAGATACAGAAAGATTACTCAAGCTGATAGATAGTTCTGATCAGCCGATAGTCTTCGTGTTTGCTGGTAAGTCTCATCCTGCTGACACTCGTTGTAAAGAGCTTATTCAAGAGCTCTATCGCTACGCACTTGAAGATAAGTATATTGGCAAGATTCTGATTCTAGAAAATTACAATATTTATATGGCTAAGCTTTTGACTAGCGGAACTGATGTGTGGCTCAATAACCCGATTATGCGTAAGGAAGCTTGCGGCACTAGTGGTATGAAAGCCGCGGCTAGTGGGTCTTTGAACTTATCATTGCCAGATGGTTGGTGGCTAGAAGGTTATAAGCCAGAATTAGGCTGGAAGATAGAACCCAGTCAGGCAGAGGATTTTCAAGATATGTGCCGTGAGGAAAGCGAGTCTCTTTATAGCTTGCTTGAAAATGAGATTATCCCTCTTTATTACCAGCGCGAAAACGGAGTTTATTCTAGTCAGTGGGTTGAAAAGATGAAAAATTCCATAGCTGATATTGGGGTGAATTTTAGTGCGCGTCGAATGGTAGAGGATTACAGTATGAAGATGTACTTCCCTGTCATCAAGCGAAGTGTACTAACAGCATCAAACTAAAAGGAGAAAATATGAGTACAAAAAATAGTGCAGTAACCGAAGTGAGTTTTTATGTTCTGACTTTAAGTCAGAATTGCGTAAGGCTTTTTGCCTGTGATAACTCCTCAATTCAGCAATTGAATGTGGCGAATCTGCCTGCCAATATGGATGAAGTCGTGGCGGGTAAATCTATCGATAAACAGCTCCAAAGGCACTCTGGTGCGGGTCAATCTGAGTCAGTGTTTCATGGACATCAGGGCGATACTGATTTTAAAAAAAATAATCAAGAGCATTTCTTAAGAGCAGTAGAGTCAGCTGTCTCTAGGTATCTTCAAGGCAAAACTCAACCTCTTGTCCTTGCAGGCGTTGAGAGAATCGTCTCTGATTACAGGCACCTTAATTCTTACGATCATTTAGCTGAAGGTTTTGCTCATGGGAGTTTTGATAGAATCTCAGAATCAGAAATCCACTCTAAAGCCAAAGATCTTGTTTAAAATCGCTCATAGCTGTGTTTCGCTCGTCCCACGTCAACCACAATTAAGCTAAGTAAACTACGGTGACA
>JBILGG010000093.1:0-5690 GCA_044351165.1 Candidatus Caenarcanales bacterium
TTTAAAAGAATTACAAAAAACCAAACCTGAACTAACAATTATTTGGGTAACTCATAGCAAGCAAGTTGTTGATGAGGTGAACAATAATTATCATTTGGAGATTCGAAGTCTTGAAGCGGAATCCGCTTAACAGAAAAACATCAAGGATCCACTCCCTGAGGCAGGGTTAACTCTTAGCTCAGGGTTGTAAATCCTAAAAGTTGCATTTTTTAGTGGATTATTAAATACAGAGGTTATTTAGGTGAAACAGAAGAAGTTTCTGGCTCTAGAGTCGTTGGGAAATTATGATTTTTATTGACATTTAAATTATCTTTTCTAAACTTTTGAAAGAATTGTGTTAGATGTTTTCTAAGACCTTGCATTAAAGATGTCAATTCAAAACGATGCTCAATAGGAGTTTTAGTATTAGCAAATAATCCAGCTTTATTATTGCTAGGGTTGTGCAAAAGTCTGAGAGATATTGGCTTTGATTGTTTAAGATCTAGTGTATTAGCTGGTATTTGAGCTTCGTACAAGTAGCAATCAGAGCCAGGGTTAGGTTTGGGAGTTTTAGGAGCATTTAGAGGACCAATAAGGCGATTTTGAAGATCTTGAATAACGGCATCTGTAACTTGCATAACATAAGATCACCGTGCGGGGCTTTATCTTGTCAACTTTATCTAAAAAATTTACTCTGACAAAGGTCCTCAAACCCTATAGTGTTACTATAGGGTTTATCCAAAATATTCAATTTTTTTAAAATGGCGGAGAAGGAGGGATTCGAACCCTCGCTACAGATTTAAGGTCCGTAGAACTTCTTAGCAGGAAGCCGCTTTCAACCACTCAGCCACCTCTCCGTTTTGCTTCTTTGACGAGCTACGGACCTGGGTCCGTAGAACTTCGATTCTTTTTTTCTTCGTCAAGTCAGTCTTGCAGACTTCCTTGACAGGTCAGCCGGTTCAACCACTCAGCCACCTCTCCGTTTTGCTTCTTTGATGAGCTACGGACCTGGGTCCGTAGAACTTCGATTCTTTTTTTCTTCGTCAAGTCAGTCTTGCAGACTTCCTTGGAGCTCAGCCGGTTCAACCACTCAGCCACCTCTCCGTTTTAGGTACTAAATCATTAATCCCTAAAAATGACATTTTAATCATATCACTTTATAAAAAACTCTTTTGGTTTTATCTGTTAAGGATTTATTGAAAAACTCAGCTCAAAACAAAGCATGGAAGACGACGATACGCAAGATAAAAGCCCCAACTCGAATATTATTTTCAAGATAAAAACCATAAATCAAATATTATCCACCCGCAAACCGCCCGCGACATCAACCAGTACGACGCCAACCCCGCGCGCGACATCAACCAGCACGACGCCAACCACGCGCGCGACATCAACCAGCACGACGCTAACCACGCGCAAAACAAAAACCAATACAAAAAAACCAGCACCCAAAAATAACTATAAAATTATCTAAGGATTCACTGAAAAATCGACAAAGTCGATTTTTTCAGTGGATCCCTTAAGTAGCGGAGAATAATTTGAAAGCAGAAATCATATCCATAGGCACAGAGCTAATCATAGGGCACACCGTAAACACTAACGCTACATATATCTCCGAAAAACTTAATTCTATCGGTATCAGCGTACACTATCACACCAGCGTCGGCGACAACGAGACCCGCATAAAACACTGTCTGCAAGAGGCTTTCTCGCGCTCGGACTTAGTGATTCTTACAGGCGGTCTAGGACCTACTGACGATGACATCACCCACGATGTAGTAGCTAGCTTCTTAGGACTCAGTCTATCAGCAGATCCTAGCCAAGAAAAAATTCTTATCGACAAGTACTCCACCATGGGCGGAGATGGTAAGATGCCACGAATTAATTACAAACAAGCTCGCACCATAGAATCAGCAGACCCCATCGAAAACCCCATCGGCACTGCTATTGGAATGTTTATCAAGTATAATAATTCCAGCAGAGTCCTGAATCCCGCTTACAGCGCACCTCCGCGCAGTGTATATCTGGCGACCTTCCCGGGCGTGCCCTGCGAAATGGAAGCGATGCTTGCAAGCCTCATGCCTAGACTATCTCAGATCCTGAAAAGCGAATACCAAGCTCTCACTATACTCTCCAAAAAAATCAAATTCGCAAATATCACCGAATCGCGCATGGCGCAGACTATTATCGATCACTATCAAGAGCGCGGACTCCCAAATCCCTTTAACCAAGCTAATCCCTCACTGGCGCCTTACGCCTCGCTAGCTGAAGTTTATCTGCGAGTAACCGCAAGCGCCCCAGACCACCAGTCCGCCCAAAGCCTCATCGACAGCTTCACTCAAGAGATAACAGCGATCTTCCCTAATAAGATTTTGGGCTTCGATGATGATACTATCGAGAGCGTGCTAGCGACCAAGCTAAAAAGACACAATCTGAAAATTTCATTTGCCGAATCCTGCACAGGCGGGCTAGCAAGCAAGCTAATCACTGATTTGCCCGGTGCTTCTCAGTACACCACGCTTAATCTAGTCACTTACGCTAATAGCGCGAAAATCACTCAGCTAGGCGTGAATCCCGCTACCCTAGAGCAGTTTGGGGCGGTCTCAGAAGAATGCGCGCGTGAAATGGCGATCGGACTGACTAAGATTTCGGGCGCTGATATAAATGTTTCTATAACCGGCATCGCTGGTCCCGACGGCGCAACCCCTGAAAAGCCCATTGGGACTATATTTGTGGGGATCATCATCACAGGAAGACCCGGACTTAAAATCATTAGCGAGAATCACGGGCTTGTTGATCATAGCGAAGGTTTTTATATCTATAACCGCAAGCTAGATTGGACTAGTAGAAGGTTATCACGCGAGCAAGTCAGGGAGCTGGCTTGCAAAAAAATCTTTTGGCAGATTAATTCTTTATTGGCATAATGCTCTCTCAAACACCCACAGCTCTGTAATTATTATTAATTATCAAAAAAAATTAATTCCATCCAGACTGCATAGTTTCTAGAGAGAATTTAAGCTTAGAGTTTTTATCTTCTAAATCCTTTTCTAGCTTGAGATAGCCACGATGCTCGATGCGCTTAAATTCAGATTGAGCCACCAAATACTCTGTATATGAGTATTCTGGCTCTGAATATTTAAACAGATTAATCACCGGCGTCCAGCTCCCAGTATTACAGTAGTAAGAATCATGGGCAAGAGCTTTTAGAGTGGGGATATGTGTATGCCCTAGCACTACCATTTTTGAGCCTTTTTCTTTATAAATAGAGTGCGCCATTTTGCTTTGGAAATTATTAGAGTGAGTGCGATAAAGAAGCTTAGAGATGATATACGATAAAGTCGGTAGCAAGAAAGACACCCGTAACATCAATTGCATAGCGAGTTTCACGACTAGCTTTGGAAGTTTTAATTGCACGGCTAGATAGTGAGTAACCCAAGGATTGTTTTGGATCTGGAGTACTACATGCCTAAAAATTTCTTTTATAGATTGTTTTTGGATCAAGCATTCATGCTTATTACAATAAATATTAGCGATCGACTCTATCCAAAAAGGTATCAATGACAAGGGTCTTAAATACTCAATATCACTCAGACTCGATATGATCTGGTCTATAAGAGCTTTATCAAAATTATTCTCTTCTAGTTTTTGAGCGATCAAAGTCACTGATTGATTGACTATCATGATATTAATTACATCTCCAAGCGCAGGCTGGTTAGTCTGGCTGATATTAAACGGATCAAATCTATGACCGTGTTCTACATAGAGTCCAAGCTCCTGATCTTCATAGTAATCGACGAATTTGATTCTATGTTCTAGATCATGCTCAGCACTTCTAAAGAGCTCTTGACGGATAAAATCCTGCACGCATTTAAACTCTCCGACTAATCTATCATGGTTACCGATGACATAAACCAAGTCAGCATGCGGGTTAGAAAGAAAGTTTATTAATTGCAAAACAATATTAGAGTTGTTTAAAAAAATTGATCTTATAGTCTCAAGCATCAATTGATCGATTCGAGCTTGGTTATAATTTTTGTTTTTCCAAGGCGGCTCGCTACTATGCCAGGAGCCTGTAATATCAAAAATATCGCCGTTTAAAATCAGAGTGATTTTCTGATCGGGATTTAGTTCAGAATTGATTTGAGTCAAAAAATCCTCGAACAGTTTTCTATCTTTTTTATTTAGATCTAGGTTTTTACCCTCAAGCCCATTATTCAAATGGACATCGCTAATAATAAAAAGTTTATGAGTTTTTGCTCCCACTTTTATATTATTCCCCATTTTTAGAATTTTCTATACAGTATTATTAAGACTATGCTACTTGAAGCAAATAATATTTCAGTTAATTTTGGCTCTAATCAGGTTTTGCTTGATGTAAATCTAAAAATCACGCCCCAAAGTAGAATCGGCTTAGTCGGTAATAATGGAGCAGGTAAATCTACTCTCTTAAAATGCCTAACCCACGAAATAATACCTAATGAAGGAATCGTAACCAAGGGCTCGAATATCCGTGTCAAGCACCTTACCCAAAACCCAAAACTCACTCACGGCAACACCTTATACCAAGAGCTTTATGAAGTTTTTAATGAAGTAGTAGATCTAAAAAATCAAGAAGAAAAAATCTTGCAATCTCTTGAAACTATCTCTGGAGATGATTTTGATAAGGCGATCATTTCACTTACCGAAATCCAAGAACAATTAGAAAGATTCGATGTCGGCAGAATAGATGAAAAAATTAGTCGCATGGTAACAGGGCTAGGATTCACTCTAGATCAGCTAGAGAGCAAGGTAGAAAATTTTAGCGGTGGGTGGCAAATGCGAATTAACCTCGCTAAAGTACTATTGCAAGAAGCTGATGTAATTCTCATGGACGAACCCACTAACCACCTAGATATGGAGGCTTGTCAGTGGCTAGAAAATTTCTTGCGCAGTTATCCATTTGGAATTGTTTTGGTTTCGCATGATAGAAGATTTTTAGATGAAGTCGTGACCGAAATCGCCGAACTTGAAAGAGGCACTCTGACTATTTATAGCGGCAACTATTCTAAATACGTCGAGCAAAGAGCCACCATGAGAGAGAATCTAGCCGCTGCCGCCGCTCGCCAAGCCAAAAGCCTAGAGAAGCAAATGGCCTTTGTGGATAGATTTAGAGCTAGCGCCACCAAAAGCACCCAAGCCAAAAGTAGAGAAAGACAACTTGCCAAAATCGAGCGCATCGAAGCTCCTAAATCCGAACTAAAAAAACTTAGTTTTAAATTCCCCTTCCCCAATCCCAGTGGCAGAGAGATTTTAGAGATAAAAAATCTTACTAAGAGTTTTGATGATAAAAAACTTTTTAATAATATTAACGCTCGCCTAGAATGGACTCGAGAAGAGCCTCAGCGAGTTTTTATACTGGGATCTAATGGATGCGGCAAGACGACTCTATTTAAGATACTCATGGGGCTAGAACAGCCCGATTCAGGCACTATTAATATAGATCAGCGAGTCAAGCTTGGTTATTACGCTCAGCACCAATTACAAATCCTCGACCCTAACAGGACCGTTCTAGAGACACTAGAAGAAGCCATGCCAAAAGCTACACAAACAGAGATTAGAGCTGTACTTGGCAAGTTTTTGTTTAGCGGCGATCAAGTCTTCAAAAAAGTAGAGCTCACTAGCGGCGGGGAAAAAGCACGCCTAGCTATCGCGCGCCTGATGGTAACCGGACC
>JBILGG010000199.1:0-3335 GCA_044351165.1 Candidatus Caenarcanales bacterium
AATCACTTGCGTACACAAGTTCTAGACTACCTTGCAAGGGAAGTCCATCAATTCCATAATCTTCACTTCTATTATTACTAGGATAAAACTCTTTCCCCATGCTATCTACAAGAACAAAATTATCATAGAATAATTGCTCATTTGAATTGTTCGTGTAGTCAAGAGAAATTTTTAAAGCTTTATCTTCAAATTGATCTTTCGTTTTTGTGATTTTATTGATTTTTATTTGAAAATCCTCATTTCGTTTTGGTTCTGATGTGCCAGGATTAATTTCTTTTACGGATATTTCACTTAGCTTCCAAGGCTCTTTTAGGTCTAATTTTATTTCAGTACCAGGCTCTAAGGTATATTGCGAACCTTTTTTGGTGATTCCATAAATTAGCCCTGCCGCTCCACCAACAGCTGAAGAACCAGCAAGGAAGTAGGGGTTTGATACAGCTCCAAAGCTAAGCAAATTTGATCCTGTGATTGAAAGGGTTATCAATGGCGCTACAAGTGCTCCTCCTAAAGAATAAGCACCTATAGTAGAAACAGAGCTTAAACTTTTTTTTACTATACTGGAGTGATCTTGAGAGTCATATGAAATACCATCTAGATCAATCTGGGATCCTCCAAGCTCTTTGGGCATTTGGACTTGAAAAAAAACTAGTTTGATTTTTCCTTGCCTGTGAAAGCTCTTGGCATTTGTTGCTGAATTTAAGTAAGCCCAAAATTTAGTACCAGCCGGTAGATACGCAGGAAGATTATCAGAATCATATATTCTAGTGTTTTCGATTGTCTCAAAAACAATTACACTGCCTTTTTTGGGCAATTGTGTTTTTCCATCGAGGTCCTTATTTATCCAGTTGAATTCTTGAGGTATTTCAGTTACACGAAGCCTAAGATTTTTATTTTTTTTGGAGATAGAGTAAGTAGTAGAGAGTTTATAAGTTGAATTAGAGCTCAAGCAAGCTTGAAAGCTATTGATAGTAAGTAACGAAGCTAAGCAAAAGATAATTATTAATGGGTTTGCGCGCATCTAATAACATTCTAAAGGATAAAAACAATTCTGTCTTGGATGTTTTAGTTTATTCCCAATAAATTGTAGCTATCTAAAAGTTTTGCCTTGTTTAAATGCTTTTGCGCGAGCTCTTCATTACCTAAAATTCTGAAAAATTTTGAAATTAGAAGATTAGAGTTTGCAGAATAACCATCTAATTGCAATAGTTCATTTAATGCGATTTTTGCAAGATCACCTCCTTGCGGACAACTGATTTTATTTAGGACTTTTACTAAATCGAGATATTTTTCATAATTATTATTAGTTTTAAATTCTTGATCCATAATATTTCCAAGATCAAAGTTCTTAATGCATTTGTTCAATAAAACATAGTGACTCAGATTAGGTCCTTTGAAATCCCATAACTTATAATTTTCAAAATTTTCATCAATTTTGAAATCCGCTTCATTAGACTCACAGCCTATTACGAGTTTAACTTTGTTTTCTAGATTTAGTTGTCTTAGAATATCTTTTAGATTGTTTTGGCATGAAGAATTTAAAAAATTATTCAAAATCAAAACTTCTGCATCAGAT
This sequence comes from Candidatus Caenarcanales bacterium, assembly GCA_044351165.1. GTDB lineage: Bacteria > Cyanobacteriota > Vampirovibrionia > LMEP-6097 > LMEP-6097 > JBEAYS01. The sequence continues at coordinate 1,574 of JBILGG010000199.1, forward strand.
GAAAAAATAAAATCAAGATTAGAATTTTTTATGAAATCACACTTCACATCAAGTGAATCCAAAGAGTTTTTTGTTTTTAGCTCTAATAATGCACTTGGATCACAATCATGAACAAAATATTTTATATTACGAACAATTTTTTTATCTATCACGGATAACAAAAAATTTTTTGTGAATATTCCAGGATAAGAATTGATTTGTAGGACATTGAGGAGTCCTTCTTGAGGGGTGCCTATGAACTGATGAATAAGATTTGCTATTGAATTAGCATAAGGAAAAGAATCCATTAAAAAGTTAAACCTCTTAGAATTATGATTTTTCACAGCTAAGCTCCAATAACTTTTTGAGATTGCCACCTTGTACATCCAGATTCCCCAAGTGATCAAGCTGCTCTGCTAATTCATAAGCGGATTTTGCTTTTGATAATTCATTATTTAAGAAGAAGTATCTTGCCCTCAATAAGTGAGATTCATAGGAATATTTATCAATTTCAAAAAGTCTATCAAGTAGTACTTTCATGATTGAACAAGAGTATCTAGAAGAAAATTGACTTAGCATTGCTCTTAGTTCAATTAATAAATTAGAATCGTTTTTTTCAAGATATTCTTGAGTAAAACGCTTGATAAATAATTCGGCTTTATTCTGGTTATTAAAAATTACTATTCTAACCAAGGGATAATGACGATCAATAGAGCGTATCATTTCAATTTTTTTTGAGCTTACATAATTGGCGACAAGCCCGTCATTGATTGGCTGAGCGATTGTGTTTGCGTAAATTTTGTAGGGACTGGCGGCATTCACGCGATTAGGCATTTCTGCTATATAAATAAATGCATTCTTGTTTGAAATTGATAGAAGGATATCTAAAACTTCAAGTGATTTATAACAGTAGGCAATATACTCCTGATCATCATTAGATTTATTGTGCTCATCAAGAATATCTATAAATTTTTTTTCTAGATCTGTTTGAGATTCAGTTTTATAGACTCTCCACTCATGTTCAACTAATAAGCTCTCTAAGTAATCCAAATCAAATTTAGTGTTAGCTTGTTCTTTAAATCTTATATAAAGTTCTTGCAAACCCACTTCAGTAGAGCTTCTTACAAATGTTTGACCCAGTACACAAAGAATATAATTAAGAATTGATGCAGAAATATTTTCTAGTGCGTAAGGATTTCCGTCTAGATCGGTTGCATCTTTAGGATTTAAGATGTCGAGGTGAATAAATCTATAGTTTTCATTTTCGATGAATTCTTTTAGTATGTTGTTTGATTGAATTTGCTTGAGTCCTACCAGAGAGTAATCAGTAACTAAATATTCAATCCGATCTAAAATATTTAATTCACGCGCGCATATTAAAAAATGTTTTGCAAAGACACCAGACCCAGAACCAATTTCTAGAATTTTAAATTTTTCATCCTTGGGATAGAACTCAAGATTATCCTTAACAAAATTTGCGATAGATCTAGCGTGAGCGATAGAGTTGGTCATTTCATTTGGTACAACGTGTTTTTTATTTTTGCCTTCGTTACTAAAGGCTTCTTGACCAGAGTTTTTAAAATATTCATCAGACCACCTAAAGAGTAAACTATCTTTATAAGGCATCCAGTCTTGAACTATCCTCATAAATAATAATTTGCCCTATAATAATCCTGAGAAAGCCTTTTCTTTTGCAGTTATTGAGCCATTTTTTGTGAATAACCCATCTAAAAAACCTATTTTTGTTATAAAAAAATTTTTTTGGGCATAATAGTAGTTTATG
>JBILGG010000203.1:0-3286 GCA_044351165.1 Candidatus Caenarcanales bacterium
TGATCTTGGGATTAGAAATCCCCCAAATCCTTGCTATAACCATTCCTATCAGTATTTTATTGGCGACATTTTTGAGCTTCCAAAAACTATCAGCCCAATCTGAAATTATCGCCATGCGCTCTGCTGGTCTGAGTATGGTGAGATTAATTAAGCCGGTGGTGATACTTGGATTACTCGGCTCGCTTGTAAGCTTCTCTATTAGTGAGTTTGTGGTTCCGTTTACTAATCCCTTCGCCCAAAAAGTTTATATGCTTGCTCTTTATGAAGATCCCATAAACACTAAATCCCAAAACGGATTTAGTTATTTTGAAAAAGATTCTGATGGTGATGTAAAAAGAATTTTTTATGTCAAAAAAATAAAAGACGAAATTCTTAGAGATATTGTTATTCTAGATTTTTCGACCAGAGGCTCGACTATGATACATTCCGCTAAGCAAGGGCGCTGGCGGCCTGAGCAAGGAGGCTGGGTACTATCAAGCGGTACAAGTAGCTATCTCAAGACTGACGAAACTCAATCTGGGAGCACTTCTAAGCCAGGCAAAACTACTCACCTGGTTTCCGAATTCCAGCAAACCCTCATCCCAAGCAGTCTTAACCCTAATGAAATTCTCGCCAAAATCTCAAATGTGCGCGATATGAATTTTTATAGCCTCTATAAATTTATTATGCTCCACGAACAGCAAGGAATTGATTCGGATAAACTAAACGAAATCAAGACCAAATACTATAACAAATATTCTTATCCGCTATCTTGCGTCTTACTTGCCGTTATTGGTGCGGTCTTAGGGATAGTCGGGCGCAGGCGCGTGGTGAATTGGGGATATATAGCGATTGGATTAATTGTGTTTGTGTTTTATATGTCTCAGACTATGTTTGAGTCGCTAGGATACACTGGTAGAGTGGCTCCTGAGCTGGCGGTCTGGATGCCGAATTTTATCCTGGCGTTTTTTGCTTTTGTGTTTTTTATGTATCGAGCGCGATTGAGTTAGGGTATTTTTTTATTTAAGCCTTCATAAACTTCATTCATTTTTTGATAGTAATTATGAATATGTGAGTAGATTTTTAGGGCAAGCTCTTCGTTATAAGTATGGGATGTTGAGTTTCTATCTGCTAACATCGTGAGCCATAACTGTTCGTCATGTATCCATTCTAGCTGAAAAGCCTCTTGCAGAGCTTCTTTTGGGGATTTGGCTTGGGATCCTTCCTCTTGTAAAAATTTTTTTAGTACCTTCCAAAAAAGCTCGATGCAAAATTCAAATCTTTGGATTGTGGCATCAATAGCTAATGAATTTTTTTCAGGATTCTCTGCAAGTGCCTCTTGAAGTCGAGTAAGTGCTTTACCCAGCGCTATAAATGAATCTAATGGTTTATCCTGCATGTTTTTTATAAATAGTTTTACCCTCTTGAAGAATATTAGCTTTTAGGCTATTAGTATCGCTTAACTGATCTAACCTGACGCAATCAATCTTTAGTAAAGTATCAGCTGATTCAATTATATCTAAGATTTGATTCCAGTCTTTATCACTAGCTGAGGGGCAGTTAATTGCAATATCAATATCCGATCTTTTTCTGTTATCGTACCTCGCTCTCGATCCAAAAACAAATATAGCTTCCACGCAGGGAATGGATTTTAGCTGTTCAAAAAATTTGTATTGTAAAATATCGTCCAACACTAATATTATGACGTTATTTGTGGAATTTTGCTAGAGGATAAATCCAAAAAACAAATTTTGGATATTTGCTCTAGTCGTTTGGGTGAGGATTATAAGCTCTATTTATTTGGATCTAGATCAATCCACAATTCCATTTAAGATTGATTTTGTGGATATGGAAAAAGCTAGTGATGTTCTAAAACAATCAATTAGCAGAGAAGGGATTTTACTTCATGGATAAGTTAAGTTATAAATTACAAAATTTAAATTCGGCTTTTCGATCTTTGGAACTGGCTTATAGATACCTTACTGTAGAGCTTGATAAACTTAGCCTCTCAAATAATCTAGATCTAAAACAAATAAATCAAGATAGTGTTATACAGAGATTTAAGTACACAGTCGAACTTCTCTGGAAATATCTCAGGGAATATATTCAAGTAAAGTTTTTGATTGCAGATTTACCAACTTCTCATACATACAAAAACGAAATAGCAGAAGATATTCTAAGCCGCATGGATAGCCACATTAAGCTAATAAAAAAAATTATCAATTTGTAATTTAGTCTAGCTAATATTTATCAAAGAAATTTTAATTAACCAAAACTCACATCACCCAAGCCAAACTCTTCTGGCGCGCTGGTCATAGCATCTCTTAGCGCCATCTCTGACATGATTTTGGAAAGATTCGATTTATTCAGCTCGCCGGTTTCTGTTTCGTTATTGGGATACACAGCAGATGCGCTACGTGCGCCAAAAACATTTGACGAGTCATCGGTCCTCTCTAAAACATTATTTCGAAGAACATTTTTAGTCTCTGGATCTGAAAAATCGGCCGAGATTTTGGCTATTGATGAGCCGCGTTTATTTAATAAATCAACAAAGCCACTCGATTGCATCGAGTAACCCGTGGTATAGCCTATAGGATCATCACTCATATTTACCTCACAACAGCAAATATATTTACACATAGGAGTATTATTTTTTGGTTAAGGGTTTTTATTGGGAATCTTTCGCGGGTTTACCCCTAGTTAAATCCCCTGTGTTCCGCTTTGCATCAAGTTTTCAGGCGAATATTAAAAAATTTTAATCGAAAATTGTATTAATATTTATGTTTTGGGGTTGACAAATGTATATTTACATTGGTAATATTGTATTGTGATACAAGTTTAAGTTCAATTATGAATATTGATCAAAAATTTAGTATTATTACGATACCCTCTGTAGATAAGCAAGAAACTATATCAAATATGTATTTCCGCTTACTTTCTATATTTAGGATATCGAGCGTAAAAGCAAAATAGAGGAAAAATAACAATGGCAATATCAAGGGTTATAGAGGCATCAACACTAATACCATCCACAGATGGATCAGAACCATCTTTACAGCCAGATACCAAGGCTGCAGCGAATAAATATTTTAGAGATACGAAGGAAAGTTCTGTGAAAAAAGAATCTGTGGTTGATTCACTTGAGAAACAAGTTAAAGCAGTTGAAGCATTAAAGACTTCGGAGGACTATAAGCTGGTTCCAAAAGAAGATACCGACACTAAAGACCCTCTTGAACATTTAACCGGTGGATATGAAGTTATATTTACACCAAATGCGAAAAAAGCCTGGTCTGATTTAATTGGTACC
>JBILGG010000097.1:0-5480 GCA_044351165.1 Candidatus Caenarcanales bacterium
ATTACGGGCTTGCATTATTTGTGGGTTTGGGATTGATGTTTGCGGGGATTTCTGGTTTTGCGGGATGGCGTTACTGCTAGAAAAAATGCCCTGGAACCAAGTCAAGGACTCAGCTGGAGCTAGCTGAGGAAGCTCATGCTCAATGTGATTCCAGTCTTGATCGGCTTATTGCTAGGCTTGCTTGGCGGCGGCGGGACTGTGCTGGCGGTGCCAGCTTTGATTTATTTTTATGGGCTTGAGACTAAGACTGCGATAACAGCAAGCTTGCTAATCGTCGGTATTAGCTCCTTGGCTGTATCTCTAAAACCGCTCCTGGAGAGGCGTTTACCTCTACGTAAGATTCTTGTGTTTACGCTGTTTGCTGTATGGGGGGCTTTTTTATCAGCTAAATTTATTGCTGGATATCTTTCGAATCACACTCAGCTATTGGCTTTTGGGGTTTTGGTTATTTTAATAGGAATTTTGATGTTGGTAAAAATCACTTTTGTGCCAGCGGGCTTATTTGATTTTTTGGAGAGGCGGAATTGGCTGGTGGCTTTTGGAGCAGGCATTATCACTGGGATTGTGGGGGTTGGCGGAGGTTTTCTTCTAGTACCGAGCTTGCATTATTTTTTAAAACTTCCTTTAGCTCTTGCTATCGAAACATCTCTGTTGATAATCGCGCTCCAGTCTCTGAGCGCTTTTCTGGGTTATGTTATTAGTGTTAAACTGGATTATTCTCTGCTCTTGCCTTTTATACTCTGGGTCTTGGTGGGTATTTTTATAGGGCAGTTTTTTAGGACTAAGATTAGTGAATCTGTTCTCAAAAAATCTTTTGGGATATTACTGGTGGTTTTAGGATTTGGGATTTTAAGATTCTTGCTCTTCTAGGAATCGCACAAAAGCTTGAATTGGGACATGGATGCCGGCTAGTGATTTAATAGGGCTTGTAAAGAAATTATTTATCCCTAAAGCTAGTTTTCCAGTTGCTGGAGTTTGATTTTGTTTGAATTCATTTAATATTGCAGTTATTGCTTCTTCTCTGTCTTTTTTGTTTAGCCAATTATATGGGTGAGCTTTGTTTTTAATTTTTTCTTGTTCTGAAGTCATTATATTTTCTTTTTGTTCTAAAGTTCTTATAATTGCCCTATTACCAATAAATTCTTGTGCCATCTTTGGAATAATGGTTCCATCACCTTTTTTCGTTTCAAATATTTTATCAGTGCCTAGGTTGATTGTTGTATCGTTAAGAAATAGAAAATTTGCTTCAGCAAATTTATCCTGAAGGATTGCTTTTGCTTTTTTGAGTGTTTTGAGCATATCAAAAGCTGATGTTGAAAAGGCTACTAGGATGTTATATTTTTGTTTTAACTTTTTACCAACCGGGAGCTTGAAGTATTTATCTAGTCCCGCTAGAATATTAGACATATGTAAATCGTTATCTTCCGTGAGGCTAATTACTATGGTTTTTTTATCATTGTCGATTGGATCATTAACTCGCCAGATTCCTTGTGGTAAACTTGTTTTTTTATCTTTTGTGTCTGTAACAACATCACAATGTTCTCTAATAATTTTTAAATCGTCATTATCTAATATAGCTTCTTGATCAGAAAAATCAATTTTTTGAAAATCTTTGTGAGTCTCCAAAAATGCATTAGTATTTTTAAAATTACCTACAGTTGTCATATTATTATTATAGTATTATTTAAGCCACTTTTCAAGTATTATTTAATGCGCTTAAGGATTAGCTGAAAAAAGAAGTTTTGAGGCGGATTCCGCCTCAAAACTTGCCTCTTAATAAATCTTTTATTATTTGCGAAATGAATAATTTTTACTCGATACCTTGGTCTATGAGTTTCAGGTGAAGAAAATCTTTTTTCAATTATGATATTTATCAAAAGGTTTTTAATTATATAAGCTTGCTAGTAAAGAAAAACATCATAAGCTTAATTGCATGAATCTCTCTCAGGGATTATGATCTAAGGGCGCAGAAGCAGATCCTTATTAGCGCAACTTGGTATAATAGTATCAGTTTGCGCTGAAGGTATTAGAATCTACTATTCCTGCGTATTTATAATAATCATGAAGATATTAGACAATTTATTAGTAACTATAAAAAAATTCCCCAAACCCTATAGTACTACTATAGGGTTTACTAAAAAACTCTTTTTGCTCACAGTGATTGGGTTTCTGAGCTTTTCTTCTTGCCTTGCTAAAGACTCCAAAACCCCAAGTCCTGAACAAAAGCAAGAAGAAGAAAAATTACTTGAGTATAGCGGTGAGGATTACGAAAGAGTAAAAGCTATAGTAACAAAAATCGCTAATTATATCGGCACGGACCCTAATAGCTATAAGATTTCTATCCACTCTGCAAAAGATTTTAATGCTTCTGCTACTTTTGGTAAGCACCTGACTATTCATAGCTCTTTATTTCATTTACTAAAAACCGAAGCTGGGCTGGCGACCATAGTCGCTCATGAGATGGGGCATATAGAGCGGAAGCATCTGGTAAAAGGTATGAGTACTTCAATCACTCTCGGGGTTCTAGGCGGAGTAGCTTCTGCGCTGACAGGCTCATCACTGGTTTCGAGTGCTTCGCAGGATGTTTCTAATATCGCCGTAAAAGCGCATAGCAGAAGTCAAGAGCGCAGTGCTGATCTATTTGCCATAGATCTAATGAACAAGCTTTATTGCGCGAGTCCCGGTAAAATTGAGGGTTATAAGCTCATGCTCGCAAAAGAAAAAAATGTCGCTTACGCTGGATTTTTGCGGACTCACCCGATGGCAAAAACCAGATTAGATTATATGATTACATTGATAGAAGATGCTGGCTGTGAGGTTTAGATGAGAAATGTTTTTTTACTAGTAATTTTGCTCTTGAATTTTAATTGGGCTCAGGCTAAAAAGAAGCCAATCCCTGATGGAGAGCAGATTATCTACCGTAAGAATGGCACCATCAGGCAAAAAGCTAGCTATAAATCTGGTCTTCTTGATGGTACTAAATATGAATACTATGAAGATGGTAAGGTTCTTAAAAGAGTGACTAAATATAGCCAAGGGCGCAAAACCGGCATCCAAAAGTTCTACGATAAAATTGGTATTCTAAAAGATTTTAAAAAGTTTTAGCTTTATGATAAATTAAAACTATGAATCATAACGAAACATTTTCTGGTCAATCAGCAATAGTCTGCGGAGCTTCTCAGGGAATAGGCTTAGCGGTTTCTCGGATCTTGGCTGAAAAAGGTGCTCGCGTGATAGGTGTGGCGCGTAATCTTGAGCGTCTAAAATTCGCTTTTTCACAACTGCCCAACCCTGCTGTGCATAAGTGTTTTAGCGTGGATTTTGCAGATATAAATTCAGTAAAAAGATTAATCGAACAGATTATAAATCTCAATTTATCTATCTTAGTGAATAATTCCGGTGGTCCTCAGCCTAATAAGGCTCTTTCTGCTAATCTAGACGAGTACTTGCAGGCCTTTAATCAGCATTTGGTCTCTAATTCATTATTGGCTCAGGCATTAATCCCGCATATGATGACCAAAAAATCAGGTCGCATAATTAATATAGTTTCTGTTTCAGCTCGCGTGCCTTCTGATAACCTGGCTAGCTCAAACATTGTCAGAGGCTCGGTTCTAGCTTGGGCAAAAACTTTATCTAATGAGCTGGCGGAATTTGGCATCACGGTGAATAATGTTTTGCCGGGTTATACCGAAACTGATAGACTTGAAGAAGTGATTCAATCTCGCTCTGAACAATCTGGACTTACAGAAGCTCAAGTAAAAGAAAAACTTATTAAAAAAATTCCTATGCGCAGATTTGCTAAACCCGATGAGATTGCAAGCCTGGTTGCTTTTTTGGCAAGCCCGCTTGCTAGCTATATTACAGGGCAAAGTATCGCTGTCGATGGTGGTTATATTCCTACTATTTAGCTTAGGTATTAGCTTTCTTTGATGCTACCTTAAACACACAAGGTAAATAGAGTCGAACTCAGTAATCCGCCTATAACTACCGTGGCAAGCGGTTTTTGGACTTCTGCGCCCGCCCCGTGAGAAATAGCCATCGGTAAAAATCCAAGTATCGCCACTAGAGCCGTCATCAAAACCGGTCTGAGACGGGATTCTGCGCCCTGGATGATAAGCTGGTCAGGATCTAAAAATTGAGCTTTTAGTTTATTATAGGTGCTGATTAAGACAAGTCCGTTTAGTACCGCCACTCCAAACAAAGCAATAAAGCCTATTACAGCAGGCACGCTAATATACATTCCTCTCAGCCACAGTGCTAGAACCCCGCCAATTAAAGCTAGCGGCACATTTAATAAAACAATGAGTGCTGAAGATAGCGAATTAAAACTCAAGACCAAAAGCCCAAAAATTATAAGTATCGCCACAGGTACAACCACAAGAAGTTTTTTCATGGCGCGCTCTTGGTTTTGGAATTGTCCGCCCCATTCGATTCGGTAGCCTTGATCGAGCTTGATATTCTGGTCGATAGCTTTTTTGGCTTCTCTTACAAACGAGCCGAGATCCCGGTTTTGGACATTAACCTGCACTATAATTCTGCGCTCGCCATGCTCGCGGTTAATGACTTCTACTCCATCAGCGATCTCGAGCTGAGCTATCTGCCCAAGTGGAATCCTAACTCCTGAATTGGTCTCTATGAGCAGTTTTTCGAGGGTGTCTATTTCCCCGTTAGCTTCTAGCCTGACTTTAAGAGAAAATCTTACCTGATTAGTTATGATTTCGGAAATTTCTGTGCCCATCAGTGCAGTATTTATCGCTATTCTAATATCACTAATATCTACGCCATAAAGATTCAATAGATCGCGATCAGGCTTAATTAATATCTGCCTCGAGCCTACTAGCTTCTCTACTTGCAGATCTGTTTGTCCAGGAATTCTACTGATGATTTTTTCTATTTCGCTGGCTTTTTTGACAAGGGTATCAAGATCATCACCAAAAATCTTAATGGCAACATCTGAGCGAACCCCTGAAACCAGCTCGTCGACCCGCATAGCAATAGGCTGGGTAAAATTAAATTTTGCACCAAGAGTTTTTTGCTTAAGTCTTTCTTTCATCTCGTCAATTAGCTTCTCTTTATTGATCCCGAAGCGCCATTGATTTTTAGGCTTGAGGTGAATAAACATATCAGAGGCATAGACTCCCATGGGATCAGTTCCCAGATCAGGTCGTCCGGTTTTGGTTACTATGGTTTTTATTTCGGGGATCCCCAGTAGCGCCTGTTCCGCTGTGGTACTGGCTCGTACGGCTCCTGGTACAGAAATGCTAGTAAGATTTCTGACCTCAATTATAATATCTCCTTCGTCTAATTTAGGCACGAATTCCGTTCCTAGATTGGCAAGTAAAACACAGCTAATAATAAAACTCACGATAGACCAATTAATAATTTGGCGAGGATTTTTTAGAGCGAGTGTGAGCTTTTCTAAATAAAGTTTTTTGAGCTTCTCGAACCAAGGGTTGGTTTTTTCGTGATGATGATCCTTA
>JBILGG010000098.1:0-5468 GCA_044351165.1 Candidatus Caenarcanales bacterium
GGAACTGCGATTATATTAGTCTGGAGGCGCGCGATAAATTAGCGAAGGTCTCTCCGCAGACTCTTGGGCAAGCTAGCCGTGTGGGCGGAGTTACTCCTAATGACATTAGTGTGCTTTCTATGCTGTTTACAAAAGCTAAATCAAGGCAAGAGTTACAAGAAGTTTAGTATGAAAAATAAATTTCTAGCTTTGATATTTTTTTTTCTGATGAGCCTAGCAAGTGGCGCGCAGATTCCTTCTGATGATCTTTATACAGCTCAAATCACAAATGATAAATATAAAATTCAGTTAGATAACGAAATTAGTTTTATTTACCGCTATAACGATGGCACAAAAGCTGAATATCTAAAAATCCCCATGTTCCCAAATGGAATGATTATCGTGCCTCGAGTCGGTGAGCTAAATGTCGTCGATAAAACGATAACCGAGCTCATTACTATTATAAAACCCAATCTGCCAGAGGGTTGTGAGGTGGAAGTTTTTGTGTATCGTGTGCCAAACAATGTCTCGGTGCTTGGCGAAGTAAAAAACCCTGGTAGCTACGGTGTTAGAGACATAAAAACCATTTATGATGCGATCGCGAAGGCTGGTGGATTTAATAAAGTCGCTAAGCGCACTCACGTAAAACTTATTCGTCAGCGTAGAGACGGATCTAGGCTATCTTATGAGATAAATTTTCCTAAGCATGTATTTAAAGCTTACCAGCCAGGTACTGGAGTCGGCGAAGATAAATATTTAATTAGAGAAGGCGATATGGTTTTTGTGCCGCCTAGCCCTCTAAAAAAATCTTATGAATTTTTAAAAGATGCGACTAGGTTTGCTTTGTTTGGGGTGGTTACGGGGCTTATTAGCGCCGCCCTCAATTAGCATTGGAGTCTTGGCTTAAAATCGCCCATAGCTTAGTTGCGCTTCACCCTGAGCGCTTTTTTCTCAACAAGTGACTTACGCGAAAGAGAATGCCCATCTTTCTGCAATTAGCATTGATATAGATTTTGCAAATTTCAAATTCCGTCAAAATTTGCAACGAGCCCTAAATTAGCCTATGCTTAAATCTAAAAATCCCAGCCGGTCTAATATTAGCCTCAATTAAAACCAGTTCTTGATTCTCTTTCTCAAAAAAATCTAGTGAAAAAACTTTTGGCATGATGATTTTATTACTAAGAGCAAAATCATTTAAAATATCAACTATTTCAAGAATATATTTTTTTAGGTAAGGATTAGATTGCTTGTCTATGGTATAAAAATTCCCCATAAAACAAAGCACCTTAAATTCTTTTTTAAATTCGATAAACTCCTGAATCAGGCAATCATCATAGCGAATAATTTTTTTAATTAGTTCACTAGCGTTAGTAAAATTTTCTTCAGTCGGGAAGCTCAGGCTATCGATTTTTTCCGTTCCATGACGGGGTTTCACCATGATTTTTTTGAAGTTCTTAAATTTTGGATATTCTTCTTTTAGACTAATGCTCAAATCGGATTTTTGTAAAACCGATATAGTCAGTGGCTGTTTAACGTCATTAGCTTTCATTAAGACATAGAATAAATATTTATCATCAAAAATTTTAGCTATTTTGTTGTAGGGATTAATCTGGAAAAGATCTAGCTCAAATGCGGTCTGTGAGATCAAGTGATGGGTGTTGATCTCCTGGTCTAAGCTCAGATGTAGGCTAAAAATACAAGAGCGCGAAGGGTCAAGAGTATTTAGTTTTTCTTTTTCGGTTCGATAATTAATAGCTTTTATGTCTTTGAAAATTTTGTAGGATTTTATCTGGTTGAGGGTTTGCTTGAGATTTTTCAGATCGAGATCATATACAAGATAGAGAATAGTATTTTTTAGCTCAAAAGTAAATTCTCTTTCTCTATCCAAATTAAATTCTTCGATTTTACTAATTACTCTTGTCATTTTAGATATAAGCCTTAGGATTGATTTTATTGAAGTGATTGTTGTTCTCGTAAATCAGCGCCCTGACTGATTTGTAGCCGGTAGTTTTTTTGCCTTTAAGTTCGTATTCGTAAACAATTAAACCCTTATCAAAAAAATGACCTTCGATACGCGGCTGAGTTAATTGTTGTTTGTAAACACCTCTTTTACTTGTATCGAACATTACTAGTGCTTTTTCACGAACTTCGTCTCTGTTTAGGATTTTTGAAGAGCCTTTGTTTTGGATAAGATGTTCAGAGCGAACCTCGTCATCGATATAAAAAGCTTTTATTTTCCAATCTGGACTTAAATTATAAGTCGCAAATCCACTAAAACCTTTTTTTGAGGGAAAAACCTCGAGCTCGACTGGCTCACCGTATTGGACTCGGTTTTCTTCAAAATTATTATAAAGCTTAGCTTTAGTTGATAGACAAGTGAATATACATATAAAAATGGGTAGAATTAGTTTAGAAACCATATTAATAATTTTATCATCTTACTTGCTAAAATTAACCAATAGCTTTATGAGCGAAACTAAATCTAATACTAATATAAATTGGCTCTGGCTCCGCTCTTTGATAAGAATTGTCGAGGATTCTGATAACTTAAAAACTCTTATTGAAAAAGTAACCGGCTCTCTAAAAAATTATTTAGGTTTTGAAGAATGTGAAATTTTTATTGTAGATAACGCAGAATCTGATAAAAGTTCGATAGATAATCTAGCTTCTTCTCCATTTTTTAGCCGTAATGTTATCCAAGAAATATTTTTATATAAACGCCCCAGTAGATCCTCTCCTTATGAAATAGTCTTCCCGCTTGAAAGCTGTGAGCGGATTCTAGGGCTTTTTTATATCAAAAGCCCAAACCCACTCGATGATTCTGATCTAGAGCTGTTATGGTCTTTTGCTGATCATATTTCTAGCTTAATTGATGATATCCAAATCCCTGATAAAGTAAACGCCAACGCCAAAATAAAAGAAATCAGTAATTCTATTTTTAATAACCTAAAAAGCTTTCTGGAAGCGTCTTTGGAGCGATTAAAGGTACTAGAGGAGCAAAATTTACAACTAGTCGAACTGAATAAAACTCGCACAGAGCTGATTAATAACGTCTCTCATGAGCTAAGAACCCCTCTTGTTAGTATTATGGGTTTTAGTAATATACTTCAACGTCATGAAATAAAACCAGAGTTAATTAGAGAAGCGAGCGAACAGATACTATCTGCTGGAAGCCGCTTATCGAGAATGATTGATGATCTTATTCAGCTGAACCGCGCTAGCAACAAAGGCTGGGATCTCCATGTAGAGCGCCTTGATATCGGTGAAATTGCGCGCTATGTAGTAGATAGCTTAGCTCCGCTGAATAAAAATCATAATTTTGTTTTTGATTTTCCTGATGATTACCCGCTTATAGACGGCGATCGCAGACTTATTCGCCAAGTAATAGAAAACTTACTTATTAATGCTATTAAGTATTCTCCCGATGGTGGTGAAATCAAATCCCTGATTGATCTTGATCCTGATAAAAATATTCTCAGGTTCAAAATTATGGATCAAGGTATCGGCATGACTAAAGAAGAGCATGCAAGAGCTTTTGATAGATTTTATCGAGCCAAAAACTCCAAGACCGAAAATATCGCTGGTCTGGGTTTAGGTTTATCTATTTGTAAAGATGTCATTGAAGCGATGCACGGTACGATCAGCTCCTACAGTGAGTTTGGTCAAGGATCGACATTTATGATTAGTTTTAATTATTAGTATGGAAATAAAAGAAATAGATGTTTTAGAGCTCAGAAAACTTATGCAAGGAAATAAGGAATTTACTCTTGTGGATGTGCGTAACCCTGATGAATACCAGTATTGTAACCTTGGCGGAGCCCTTATCCCCATGTCTGAAATTCTTGAAAGACATGCTGAAATTCCCAAAGAAGGCATGGTGATAATTTATTGTCATCACGGCTCTAGAAGCCGTAAGGTGATTGATTGGTTACAAGCTAATTTAGGCTACGAAAATCTCTATAATCTTAGCGGCGGTATTCATTCTTGGTCTATAAATGTGGATAGTGCTGTGCCGATTTACTAGCTTCTAATCCTCATCATAATTACTTCTAGAAATCTTTAGGCTATTGAGTTCTGCGTTATATTCGATAAACGAAATAAATACAGCCAGCACCGGCAGAGCGATAATGATTCCAGCGATACCTCCAAACTGAGCGCCAATTACCATCGCAAAAATTATTGAAAGCGGGTGGTAGCCGAGGTTTGTGCCCATGATTTTTGGGGCGATAAAATTATCTCTGATGATTTGAGTATAAAACAAGTAAATCCCAAAAGCGATAAGCCCTTTTGAAATCCCGCTTGTAAAGAGAATTATAATAATGCAAGGAATTATAGCAGTCCAGGTTCCTACTACTGGAATGATCTCAAGCATCTGCAATAAGCCCAAAAGCAATCCATAAGGGATATTGAGAGCAAGGTATGTAATTAGCATGACGGTCGTTGTCATCGAAGCGATCTCTACTTGCCCAATCAAAAGCGCAAATAGACAGCGATCAACTTTTATTTTTATACACTCTAGATGGAATTTCATGCGAGCAGGAAAAGACTTAAGAAACAGATCCCAAGCGCGTTTGCCATCGACAAGTAAATAAAAACTCAGAATAAAAGTAAGCACAAAATATACTGCCGCTGACATTGAGCAACTAACTATATAAGAAGCAATATTACTGATTTTTAGAGTGTTTACTTGCGGGATGATTGAAGCTAAATTTTCGGTCATCTCCTCTAGCGACTGCGCTTCAGTATTGATGCTTAGCTGGATATTGTACTGAGCTAGAGTCGCTTTTAAATCGATCAAAAACAAATTAAAATTAGTAAAAAAATTAGGTAGTGAGTTTTGGAGTACATAAGATTGTTTGGTTAGTGCTGGCACAAGTAGTGAAAGCAAAAAACCTAATCCAATTAAAAAGCTCATATAGACTATAAACACCGCCATAAAACGCGAGCGAATATATTTGGTCAAAAGATCTATCGGCTTAGTCAAAAAATAATTAAACAACAGCGCGACCGCAAAAGACAAAAATAACTCTTTTAGGCTAGAAGCTATTCTTAGAAAAATCCCCAGTAATAAAATCAATAAAAGTATATAAACGAGCTGTAAAATTCGATTTTTCAGAACTCTGCTGTTTATATCGTCATCAAGCATATATACCTATATTAGACCAATTTTTCTGGTTTTTAAAACCTTAAAGCTAATAACAAAAGCGGATTCCGTCTCCAAAATACGTTTTTTAGAGAAACCCTAAATATGTTAATATGATTAAATGGGTTTAAATGTTGCTAATACATCTTTATTCACAAAATTAACAAATTCAATATCATCTTTTTTTAAAAAAATAGATAATTTATTATTTCCCCCCAAAAAAAATTTAACCGCTAAACAAATACATAATTTGCATAAACCTTCTAATCAGACTTCTTCATTTGTTCCGCCTGTTATTTTGTATAACAGTGATGATATTTCAGTTAATAGTAACCCCAGCTCGAAT
>JBILGG010000099.1:0-5389 GCA_044351165.1 Candidatus Caenarcanales bacterium
CTCAAAACTAACATTATGATCCTCTCGGGACAAATCTTTTTTCACATCTTCTATATCTTCTTTAAGCCGGCCGTTAACTATGCCGACTTCAAAATCCCCAAACTTAATAGCTTTTTCAAGCTTACTAAAATCTGCATTCCGCTCTAGATCTGATTCACAGGGTCTAAAAAAACTAGGGTAAGATTTTTTAAAACTTAAAAAAGCACCCAAAAGCCCTGGCGCTGTGTTATCCATCAGATTCCAAAACTCACGCATATCATTTTCGATGGGAGTGCCGCTCATAAACAGCTTAAAAGTAGATTTATTGGCAATTACCTTTAAGCTCGAAGAGATTCGCGAAGAGCAGGATTTTGCTTTTTGGACTTCATCACAGAGAAGCAAGCTCCAGGACACCCTTGCTAAGGACTTTTCGTAAGTAGCAAGCGTATCATAAGTAGTTATAATGCATTTTTGCTCAGAGAGCTTAGCTGTATCCAAGAAATATGTACCTGATTTACTCTCTTGTGTAGAGCTGGTTTTGATATCTGTTCTATAAAACTTTTTTATCGAAGAGCCATGCAAGATCATAAACCCAAAACTCTCAGGATCTGTAAAAAAATCACTCGCTTGCTCTTGAAAATTTTTCATCAAGACTTGAGGTACGACTATTAGAATCGGGTCTGTGAACGGCTCTAGGAATCTTTTTTGCCAGAGAACAGACTTAAGAATTTTTATAAAACACATCGCTTGAAAAGTTTTACCTAAGCCCATATCATCAGCAAAAATCACTCCAGGATACTCTCTTAGGAAGCAAGAGACTAACCAAGATATACCCTTCACTTGATGCTGACGTGCTGTAATACCGGGTTTTAGGTTTAGCACATCAAGGTAGGAAGAAAAATTTAGATCGAGATTTAGATCCTGATTTATCTTAGAGTCTTCGATCTCAGAATAATCAGCTTTATCATAGTTAGATTTTATTTGGAGGTGAAAAGACTCTTGCTTAGCGGGTTTGGGCTCTGGTGATTTTGGAGTGGGCGGGTTTAGGTGGTTAATGAGCTGGTTTAGATTCTTGCGAAGAAAATCAAAATTGGATTTTTCGGTCAGTTCAAAAACATGCTCTTTATTAGTATCACGATCGAGAATTTTTAGAGGCTCATTAGATCTAAATGCTTTATAAGCATCTTGCTTAATAGTTTCTAGCTCATCTTGATATAAAAAAACAACTTGATTAGTGTCTTGATCAGAGCCAATAGTAAGTGCTATGGCTGGGTTACCATTGATATCTTTTTGAACTGGCGGAGAAGAAATTCGAGAGTCTAGAAGCGAATCTGGAAGCTCGTCAATCTCACCTAAAAGCGATTTATAAATAGTTTGAAGTGTACCCGAGCCCGGCATTTTTATCAGCTCACCTATGCCTATAACCCGCTTGCCATATGCACTTGGATCGAGATTAAAAAATTCATGAAACTCAGGATGGAGATTAGTGATCGACTCATCAGAATAACAAAGTATGGATTCCTTCACCTCGTCATAGGTTTTATTAAAATAATTTTTCTTTAGCAGAGTAAAAGCTTGCTTAGCTTGTGAATCTAGAATTAAGCTCACTACTTTATCGTTTGAACTTCTAAAATCTATGGTGTTAGAGTCTCCGTTCCAGTTAGCAAGACCTCTTTGGAGAGCTTTGTTTTTTTCTTCTTCATTCAGATAATTAAGCTCCTCATCAAGCTCAATACAGGTCGGCACTACACAGTATTTATTTTCGTAGCTCAATGACTTCATAACAGTCAGATCTACACGAGTAGTAAAAATCTTAGAAACATTTAGCCTATTATCCCTCAACACCAATTGGTCATTAGATCCTACCCTTGCAAGCCAGTCACGAGTTTTTTGAAGAGCATGAATAAAAAGATCATTATCAAAAGACCAAGCCTTAGAATTGTTTTTATAGGAGTAATAAATCTGATAAATCCAAAAAGGAAGTATCGTATAAATTCCTGAAACGCCTTGTGGCTGTATAAAAAGTCCGTGAGTTTTTATAAGATCACCGATCTCATAATTATTAAGTTTTATTATTAGATTTAAACCATCAAAACCCTTATTAATGACTTCGACTCTAAACCCCCCATCCACAAACTGATAGCTAGGCAAGCAGGATCTAAACTCTGGCACAGAATCCAAGACAGAATACGCCAAAACGCCCTCAGCGTCTTCATTCAAGCTATCGCCAGAGTCACTCGCTTCTTCATTACCTTGGCTAATTATACACTGTTTAATTAGATTATCATCAGATGAATTGAAAATCTTGGCAAGCTCTTCAGGAAGCGCTCTTGAGCTTGATAAGAATTTTTTTTGGAAATCAAAAAAGGGGATTGAGTATATTGGAGGAAAGCTTTGATTAATTTCCAAAAAATGCGGTTCCAAAAAATTCTCCAGAACATAGTCAATAGCTGGATTCTCACTATCAGTCCAGCTTAAAATCAAATTATCAAAATCAGATTTAATCTTAAACAGCGGCTCATCAGTAATCCTAGTGCTGGTTTTAAAGTTTGGGGCTTTTTTAAATGAATTTATTAATCGTCTTAAATCATCTATAACCATCGGAGAGCTCCTTTCTTGCTTTTATCTGGAAAAATTTGGTAAGATTCGAGCTCAGATGCTTTTCCCAATTAGAACTAGAGTCATGAGCGATTCTCCAATTACAATCATTTGGTTGCTTGGATTTCATGGAGATCTGCTCAGTGAGCTCGGTGTGAACCAAGTATTTTTTAGTATCTAGAACAATTTCTTGGGAGTCCGGTTTAAAGATCTCAATTAAAAAATTTAGTACTTTTTTTGCATCTCTAGATCTAGAACTTGTTAGAGAAGAACCCTGCCCATCAAAATACACATAGCAAGCATTACCGGTCTCTGTCACATCATAAATATAAACACAGCCATGTTTAACTACGAATTTTAGTATAAAAGCATTAAAACCCGCAGAATTAATAAGGGGCTTGAAGCTAGAACCGTTTTCCTGAGAGAGTCTCAAGAATTCATTATATTCACTATTTTCACCCAAGAAAAATCTTATATCTTCAATGCCATCGAGGTAATTTTTCCAGAATTTCTGCCTACCATGCGGGTCTGGTTGGTTCTTAAATACAAACTTAAAAAACAAATCAAAATCCTGCTCCTTAAACCAAAAACTAAGCTTATTATAAGTAGTCCTAAATTTATTTTTTAAATAAGCCCAGCTATCATGATCTATTCGGGGATCACCCAGGTGCTTCTTACAGAACTTAATGATGATCTGCTTTTCATCGCAATAAGGACTTGGGGCAAAATTATAAACAAACTCAAATAGCTTATTAAAATTACCATAAGAATTATCATTTCTAAAACTTAGCTCACAAAAAGTATCCAAAAGCTGATTCAGAAGAGGTTCTACGCGGTTAGATTTATACGCATTAAACTCTTGTTCAAAAAACCTCCCCAAAAACATCTGATAAATTTCATCAGCAGGACTAAAATCCAGATGATAACGGGTGTTCAAAGCCTCAGATATTTTTTGTTTATCAATTTGTCCGCTGTTAGAAAAGCCTTGAGCAAGCGCTTCTAGCTCAGTATTTATAAACATAGATGGTTTAGATTTATGCTTATGATTCTTGAATGATTCCAATAGCTCAGCTTGATTACTATTAGGCTCCTTCAGGCACTCTTGCCATTTCATGGCAAGTCTTATCCAAAAGCTGTCTATGACTGGGTTATATGAGAGCGTTAGGATTTTGACTACATATTTATAAAGATAACGAAATAATTTTGCTAAGGCCCGTTTATCATCTTGACGCTCCAAAAACTTCTTAAACTCTGAATTGTTTTCTAATCCTCTCGAGCCAAGTCCTTTTTGGATCATGTTACGGATTTCGGACTGAGTGGGGGCTGGCTTGCTGAGATAGGCTTGCCAAGCGAGATCCAGATCTAAGTAAGTATCAGAATCTGGTATTAAATAAGTTTTTTGGGTATGGGTCTTGTCTCGAATTCTTTTAATTAAAGGCTTGAATCTGATAGTAACTTGATCGGAAAAATTATTTTTAGATTTATTAGCAAAATCCTTGAATTCCTTAAAAGCGATTTCAAGTGTCTCAAAAGCTTTATTTCGTTTTTCGGAAGGAGAGGTCATAGGCTAGGATTAGATGCTGACTGGAGCTCCTGTGTGGCTCTCTGAGAGTAGGATTTGACCCTGATAGTTAGTTCGACGCGTCTGCTTTCTTCATCAGTGGATTTTTGGTTTTGTTCACCGCGACCGTTTAGGTAGAGCCATTTCAAGAGAGCATCTTTATATGCTGTATTATTGGCATAAACATTATTTAGTAAGAATTGTCCAACTGCTAAAGATCTTCTTTGACTTAGTGCTAGATTAGTTTCATCATCACCTTGCTTATCAGTATATCCATCGATAAAAACCCCATTAATATTCTTTTCCCATTCAGGTTTAGTGAGAGTTCCCATGATTCTTAAAAGTTTTTCTTTGAGTTTATTAGAATCTTCACCTTGGATGAGAATTCTATCGTCACCAAAATTAAACATAAACTCCTTATCAGAAAAAGTTATAGTACACGCCAAAGGGTCATCAGCAACGGGTTTGCAGTCTATTTTATAATTATCGAGTAATTCCTTGCGAATATTTTCAATATCACTTTTCCCCGACTGACCGACATTATTAATCATGGCGACCATCAGAAGAATAAAAATCACCGCCAGAGAGGTCATTAAATCTGTAAGTGAAGACTCGAGTTTTACTGACATTTATTACCTCTTGAGACCTTCAATCTTACCTGACAGATCCGCACTAAGCTCTTCTGCATAACCAGTTAATGCTTGTAAAGCTTTCACAGAATATTCTGAAAGGTTAGAGTGGTAATCGTTAGATGATTCTTTGAGCTTAAGAATGGCGTCAGCGAGCGTGTCACCGAGATTACCAAAATTATTACCAAGATTAGAAGTGAGGCTATATAAATCATTAAATGATTTATTAAAATCACTTATAATGTCCTTTTGGCGAGACATACCAGCGGTGATATCCTCTAGATGAGTCTTAATATCACGGTCTCTGGTTTTCATGTTTTGCTCAAAATTGTTTTGGTAATCGACCAGCTTAGCCATTAGCTCTTGGATGTTTTTGTTTTCTTTTTGGAGCTCAAACACTGTCGTCAAATACGATCCAAGATCTGTTAGGGTTTGAGCCTGATCTTGAGTTATACGAGACTGAGTTTTTAGATACTCAGCTAAATCTGTCTCCAGAATACGCTTAAGAGCTTGCATAGAGACCTGAAGAGAATCAGTAGATTTATTTAACTCCTCGGGCAGTCTAAGAGTCTGGCGCGAAAGCTCACCAACACTGGTTTTTAGCTCTACCAGTAGAGGATTA
>JBILGG010000217.1:0-2986 GCA_044351165.1 Candidatus Caenarcanales bacterium
TTGGTATTCAAGTGAACGGATCTACAGTAAATCTAGGCTTACTCAACCATCTTGATCAGCTTATAACTATTCCAGTTTTAAAAAATTCACAAGCAAACTATCTTCAAAAAGAAGTTGCCTTGAAAACTTTATTTAAGATGGTTGCTGATGTAGTCAAATACCAAAAATCCCAAAATCCCAGTGGCAGTATAGATATAGATATTTCAGCAGCTGGTTTCGCTCCAAAATCACATCCAGAGTTTTTTCAAGCTAAGGGTCTGGAACCAGTTGATATTAATGGTTTAACTTTTATGAGTAACTTCCCTGCTCAAACGGTTGAAGAATCCGTAGAAAAACTTCAAGGAGATTATGAAAAGAATAAATTTCATAATTTTCAAGCTCGCCTGAAAACAGCTCTGGGACAGGATATTAACATTAATTACCAAGACGAAGCGTCTGACACTAAAAGTACTCAACCTGGTCAAGGTTTTACCGTTAATATGACCACGATGAACGATACTAATACTCTAGCTTTTCAGCTTGGAGATCAATTAAACCGGGGTGATACTGTTATTGGTGTCGTTGGCGGTACTGGGTTTAATGTAGGTGTTAATAAAGGCTATGATGGCAGGGGGCGTTTTGAATCAATATCTAATCTCGAGTGTGGGGGGACTGTTTTACATGAATCAGATTTAAATGATTTCTTATCACCAATAGATAAAGCTAAACTTCAGGCTGAACCTAATACCCCACCAGAATGGTTTTTTGCTGGTGGTAAAGAAGATCAAGGGTTGGTTAATATTGCTAAGACAATTCAAACATCATTTAAAAAACATCTTAATTCCCAATCTCCTCAATCAATCACACTTCAAGAATATATCAGTTCATATCAATTCCGAAATGCTAAAACCGAAAAAATAGATGAAGCTCTTGAATATCTAAACAATCTAACTAAACAAAGATATGACTTAAAACTAGATTCGCAATCCCCATTTTGGCTCACAGATTCAGAATCACTAACCAATAAATCAATCATGGACAAAGCACAAGAAAATGATCCATTAGCCCTTGCCATGGTAACTGATTTTGCTAAAAGATGGGGTGGATTTATCAAAAACAGATTAGAAAGTAATAATCTTTTAGAGGGTGTTCAAAAACCAAAATACGCTATTACAGGTAGCCATCTTCAACATTTGCTGAGAATTCCTTCAGCCAAAACTGCTTTTGCTAGAGCTCTTGGCGTGCCTGTAGAGAATCTCATCAATATTGAAAAAGGTGAAATGGATGGTATGGAAGCTATCCTAAAGGCTAAAATCGCTTTAGCTAAAGCTAGTGCCCCGGCTTAATCAGTATCTTTATATTATTTTCTAAATCTCAAACCCCAAATTTGCTAGAATTATAGGGCTTTAAGGTCATGAAGGGCATAGCTACTGTGGACTTGGAGTTCAGGGAGACCTGAAAAATAAGGAGAAATATATGAGTACTGATATAAAAGATTTTGGTTTATTAGGTAAAAAACTTGGAATGACACAGGTTTTTGATGAAGAGGGAGACGTAGTCCCGGTTACAGTTATTCAGATCGCTGATAACGTGGTGACTGATATTAAGACCACCGCGCGCGATGGCTATTCAGCTCTCCAGATCGGTGCTTATCCAGTGAAATCCGCAAAATATATGAGCAAACCAGAAAGAGTTAATTTAGAGAAAAAAAACTTGGCTCTTTATAAATCCCTAAAAGAATTTAGAGCTTCTAGCGATATTAATGGTCTTGAGCTTGGTTCAGCGATTGATATTGAAGAGTTTTTTAAAGATCTAAAAAAAGTTAGCATCTCTGGGAAGTCTATCGGTAAAGGCTTTCAGGGTGCTGTTAAATTACACAATATCGGAGTAGGCCGCAATTCTCACGGTTCTAAATCTAAGCGTCAAATCGGTTCGCTTGGAGCAGGTACTACACCTAGCAATATTAAGCCTGGTAAGAGAATGCCTGCCATGATGGGTAATAGAAAAGTTACTATCCAAAAATCAAAAGTATTTAAGTATGATCCAGATAGACGCTTATTGCTTGTAAGAGGTCCAGTCCCTGGTAAAGCTGGCACTGAGCTGATTATAAAAGCGTTTGGTGTTAAGACTTGGAATCATTATAATAAACAATCTGTCTAAAAGCTTTTGCTGATTGATTTTTAGAAGCGGAGGAAGAGCATTGAAGAAGATTTTTATTTTATTGCTTTTTTTGACTCTGAATTCTTGCGCTAAAAAAGATTCATTTAATGGAGTTTTGCGCCTGGGTTATTTGCTCAATATGACTCATGCTGTGCCGATCGTAGGCATAGAAGGCGGGGCTTTTACTAATATCGCACCTCGTTTTTTTACTGCTGGCGGGCATCTACTCGATGGGTTTTTGACGGGCAATATCGATATCGCTTATATCGGTCCAGGGCCTTACATAAACGCGCTAAATAAAGGTGTGGAGCTTAGATTACTTTGCCAGACAGCGATTGGAGGTAATTCTCTAATCGTTAAACCTGAATATAATCCCGAACAGCCTTATCACCTAAAAAACATTGCCATCCCACAATACGGCAATACTCAGGATTTACTAGCGAAGATTCTTGTCGAAAAAATTAGCGCGCATAATAAACTTATCGATTCGACTCATAAAATGATTCGTGAAGTTGCCTCTAATACGAGCCTTCAGCTCGATAAAAATTTTACTTTTGTGGCGGTGAATCCAGCAGAGTTAGAAACTGCTTTTTTTATTAATGCGGTAGATTCCGCTCTGGTCGCTGAGCCTTGGGGTACGACCCTCACCCAGAAAGGGTTTGTGGATCTTAATAACTTGTTGGCGACTAAATCTGTGTCGATAGCTGATGAGCTAGAAGGTGTTGTGGATCTGACTTTAAGACAGCAATTAGCCTATATTAATGAGTTCCCCGCGACAATCTTGGTGGTGCGAGAAGATTTTTATAAACAGCATAGAGACCTTGTCGATCGCTTCGTAGCCGAGCAA
>JBILGG010000101.1:0-5266 GCA_044351165.1 Candidatus Caenarcanales bacterium
CCATTAATGGGACGTTTAACCCAAAAATCAAACTTAAAGCTTTTATAATCCAGCTATAAAGTGGTGGTTGATCATCAAATCCAAGCTTAAATTCACTAGCATCAATAAAAAGCTCCGCTTCATCTAACGTCATAGCTGTCAAAGAAGAGCTCAAACGCAGTACCAAAAAAATCGAACAATAAATTATAATAAAAAAAAGATTTCGAAGATCATAATTATCCTTAAATAGAGATTTCATGAGCATTGCAAGTAAATTAAAATTCTCTAATAAGAATTTTATGTTATTTATTTTAAAACTTAATGTAAAATTTTAATAGCTTGAATAATGCCTTATCAAAAAAAATAATTACTATTGGCAGGCGAGAAAGAATTGATCTGCCTAGTTTGGGGCTTAAAAGTTTAAAAGCAAAAATCGACACTGGGGCATTTAGCTCATCTATTCACTGCCATAAGATTTATACCAAAAAAATCAAAAGAACAAATTATCTTTATTTTAATTTACTCGAACCCTCGCACCCTAAGTATGAAGAAACTTTTTATGAGGTATCAGATTTTAAGCAAACCAAAATAAAAAATTCTTTTGGTCAGAGTGAGACTCGATATTTAATCAGGCTTCCCATCTTAATTTCAGGTCAAATTTTTGAGACTAATTTTACTTTGAGTAATAGAAGCGAAATGAAGTACCCTATTCTATTAGGTAGAGACCTTCTGCGCGGAAGATTTCTGGTCGATGTCAGCAAAATCAATCTAGGAGCGAAGCTCAACAATGAACACCGAAAACTTATACCCAAAAAATCCTAAAGGCTTCAAACATTACCAAGATTTTGAAGTGCACGACTACGAATGTGACGTTCAAGGCATCGTGAATAATGCTGTTTACCTAAATTATCTCGAGCACGCTCGCCACAAATTCCTAAAAACCTATAACGTCGATTTTGTCGATATGTCTAAGCACGGTCTAGACCTTGTCGTAATTGAGATACACGCGAAGTATTTAAGTTCTCTTCGGCATGATGATGAGTTTTTTGTAGAAACAGAATTTAAAAAATTATCCAAACTCAAATTTTTATTTATACAAACTATCTACAAAAAATCGGACTCCACCAAGCCCGTATTACAAGCCGAGATCACAGGATGCTGTCTGGACCGGCATTCTAGCAGACCTGTTCAAATTGAAAATTCTATCTTAGCGGCTCTTTGATCCTCCACAAACTCTGCTGCGTTTTTTATCACTTTAGTTTTGTAGTCAGTAACATCTCTGGCTATGGCGTAAACCAAATTTTCTTCTGGCATCGAAACAGCGTTCCAGAGCAAATTACGATATTTTCCATTTTTACACTTGTAACGATTCTCAAAATTTATCGTCCGGTGAGGGTGGCTCAAAAGAATCTGAAATTCTGCTTGAGTTTTTTTCCTATCTTTTGGATGCACAAAATACATAAACGGATGAGACTTGAGCTCATTAAGGCTAAAACCCAGTATAGAAGACCAGTCTGAGCTTATGTCTTGGAAAAATCCTCTACAGTCCGCCACACAAAACATATCGACAGACAAGCTAAAAAACTTATTTATCGTATCTTGGGTTTCTTTTTCTTGAGTAATATCCCAACAAACACCAGTCATATAAATAGGCTGATCTTGAAGTCCATAAAAAGTCTTACCTTTCAAAACCAATTGATATCGCTGCCTACCATCGGCAGAGAAGTTAATTTCTAAATTTTTAAATCCTCCTTGCTCTTTGGCTTGGTTAAAAGTGGACTCAATTAAAGAACTGTTACCCTGACACAGATTAGTAAAGTTTTCCAAGCTACCTGTAAATGTCTTAGGATCAAGATGAAATAATTTATGCATCTGATCATCAAACCAAAATTTATTTTCGTTTATATCCCAGTTCCAGAGACCAATTCCAGAAGCTTCAAGAGTCAAAGAAAGTTTATTAAGCATCCGCTTAAGCGAGCTTTCTGAAATTTCTTGAGTTCTTTTGGATTTTATTGCTTCTTGCATCACTCTAAAAGCTGAAGATTTTTCAAGATTGATTTTTTTGAGTCTATCTTGAATCTGTTGATCAACACTAACACTTAGCTGTAACATAATTTTTTCAAGATTCTTTTTCTCTTGGAGAGCCTGATCCAGACGATGAATAATGAGCTTGATCAAACGATTCTTGGTAACACGGCTCATAAAAAAATATAAAACAGTCGTAAAACACACAGTAAAACTAAAAGCAACAAAAAAAACCTGAACAAAATCTAATTTATATTCAGATCCAAACATCACAACCGTGGTACTCAAAAACACTGCCAGTAAAGCAACTCCGACAAGAAGCACTCTCCTTTTTTGTTTTTTCATTTTTGATTTATACGCTGTTAAAATAGCTTCGGTTTTTGAATCTTCAAAAACATCCTCTGCCAATTCATCAGACACTAACAATGGGCCCAAGAACATAACCTCTTCCTCCGCGTTTTTAATACTACTTATATTTAAATTTTAACATTTCCTAAAGATTAGATCTTGGGCTTTTATCTTAAAGTTCTGAGTGGTAACCGAAATTATGAGCAAAGATTAAACAAAAAATCGATTAATTTTTACTCATCGCATGCTCTATTTGAGTATTACCTTATGCCACCCGTGATAAATTTTTTAACAATGCTCAGAAGTTGTAAAAGTCTTGAAGGTTACTCACTACACGCTATTGATGGCGAAATTGGTCACCTAAAAACTCTTCATTTTAATGACGAGGATTGGTCCATAAAATATCTAGTAGTCGATCTTGGTGGATTGTGGAATGAGAAAAAAGTTTTACTCTTACCAAGCGCATCTTACGAATTTTCTTGGATAGAACAGAACATTTCCGTTAAGCTCACACGCGAGCAAATAAAATCAGCTCTACCTTACAATGCAGATTTACCGGTCAGTGATCAGCGCGAATTAATTAATCATAGTAATTTTAAATCTCTCTATCTCGTTGAACCTTGGTCTGGAAGCTTCTTGCCGCTGTGGTTCCCGGATCTTAAGGCAGGTCAAGCTCTAAAAAACCTAGTGCAAGAAATCGGTGATAAAGATTTGCGCTGTGTCAAGATGATTGCAGGTTATAAGTGCGTTTTAAAAGATAAAGAACTTGGTAAAGTCGAGGATTTTATTCTTGATTGTAACGAATGGAAACTGCGTGAGATAGTAATAGAGACCAATCATCTATTTAGTTCAAGCAAAAAAATTATTCCAGTTTCTAAAATAAAAGTCTTCGATACCGATAACGAAAAAATCGAGCTAGACCTCTCAAGCACAGAGCTTGAGGACTATCCTGACTACAAGGAGCATGATGCTGTTAACCGTGAGTATGTAGTAAAGTTCTATGATTACTACGGTCGCCTTAAGTATTCAGATAAAGTAAATTATCAAGATTACAAAAAACTTGATGAGGTTCTTGAGCCTCGCTAAAAACAGCTCCCTAAACCCCAAAATTTCTTTTTCGGTTTTCAAAATCTTCTAAAAATGGCTTAAGCGCCTCAAGATTAAAATCCTTGGGAGCAAGCGAGCAAAAGGCTATTTCTGCGTAACTCGCTCCTACTACAAACGAGTCCTCAAGCGAGTTTTGATCAGAACCGACTTTTATAATCAAATCAGGCTGAAACTCGATATTAATGATATGCTTCTCGGTGATTGGTTTACCCGCTAGAATAAGATTTTTTAGAGCCGCTAAAAAATTTCGACGCGCCGAACCTGGCTCCGCCAAAATCAATCTGGCATTAGGATTCAAAGCTTCTAAATATTCTTGGATGCGCGCTATTTCATCATCGCAAAAACCTTCTCCGACTAGAGCCAAATTATTTAGAGTATTTAACACCAGTGACATTTAGTGAGTAGCTCTCCCTGAGACGTTTTTAGACCGCGAAATAATCCAGCTCAAAAACGGCGGCGCGACCAGAGTAGTAAGTACGACCATAATTACAGTAATAGCATAAAGCCTATCATCGACTACGCCAAGAGACTTACCGACAGTCGCAAAAATCAACCCAACTTCGCCGCGCGGAACCATCCCAATCCCAATCAGCCAGCGGTTTACAGGAGCTTTAGTAGAGCGAAAACTCCAGCCCGAAACTAGCTTGCCAACGACAGCCAATAAACTAATTATCAATGCTGTAAATAAAATATTAGGATCTGCAAAAACCGCCAAATCCACGTTCATACCCGTCAGCACAAAAAATATTGGCACCAAGAAAAGAGAAATCGGGCGGATATAATCTTCTACTTCTCTTTCAGATTTAAAAACCTTGAAGTGCACTTCTTCCAGCACCAAGCCTACAGCAAAAGCCCCGACAATAGTCGCCAAACCTGCTTGATTAGCTAGATACGCCCCAGTAAAACACAGCACTAAAGCTAGATTTAGCATAAATCCGGGCACTCTAAAAACAGACAAAAGTTTTATAGTACGCTTAGCAAAAACCGCTCCCAGAGCAACAGCCAGAGTAACAAACCCAATCGCGACTCCGCTTATCCTAAAAATTTCCCAAGGACTAATACTCTCACAAGCCGCTCCCTGAGCGGAACACTGAGCGATACCACTAGCGATCGCAAGTAAGATCAAACCCAGAATATCATCTATAACCGCGGCTCCCAGCACGATTCGCGCCTCAGGTGCTTGTGTAAATTTAAGATCCTTAAACACTCGCGCGCTGATACCTACTGAAGTCGCGGTCATAATCGCGGCCATAAAAAACTTACTTACTTGAGATAAATCAGGCATAAGAATTGAGCTAGCGAAGTATCCAAGACAAGCAGGGACCACGACTCCCACCACAGCCACCAAAAATGATTTCAAACCCACCACCATCATTTCGGTCAGCTTGGTTTCAAGTCCAATTTCAAATAACAATATGATCACACCGAGACTAGATAAGACTTGGATAACATGATCATGCCGAATAAACTCAAAAAAAGTGCAATTCAGCAATACCAAATTGCCAATAAAAATCCCTGCCACTAGCTCGCCCAAAACTTCCGGCAAACTCAGTCTATGAGCGATTATCGCACCAATTTTAGAAAACAAAATTATGGTGATTAATCCTAGTAATACTGGTAAAACTGGATCTACGTGCATATTTCTTCCAACCCCATATTAGCACCGAAAATCTTTTTATTTTATTAATATGATTTTTACCACACTATCTGATAATATAAAATTGATTATTGCCCTAGTGGCAAAGGTTTTTCGTTTGAAACAATCAAAAGGATAAAGTAATGGCAAGAGAAAAATTCGAAAGAAAAA
>JBILGG010000102.1:0-5252 GCA_044351165.1 Candidatus Caenarcanales bacterium
ACTAATTTAATAATAGGATTCGATAACGACGCTCCGTCAGCGACTGGCAGTAACCAAATCGACATCGCTGATACCATCTACGGGGATAGCTCTACGCGTAACGTCGGGATCGGTATTAATAATGTAAGTAGTAAGCTTACCGTAAACGGTGATTTTGCTCTGCGTGAAATCAGCTCAGCAAGCGCGACTTCTGGGTACGGACAGCTTTATGTAAAATCTAGTGATCAAGAGTTATACTTTGATAATTTTGGACACAGCGAAGTTAGAATCACTAATAATGGCAGTCTTGCTAGTAGCGGCGCGACCAATATCGACGGACTTAGCGACGCTAAAGCTGATACTTATAGCGTCTTCCTTGGATCCGGTGCTGGTGATGCTCACTCTGGCAACACTTACTCAACCGCTGTTGGGATTAATGCTCTTAAGATGAATACCACTGGATACGGTAATGTTGCAGTGGGTGCAAGTTCTCTAAATGGTAATACCATAGGAGCGGGCAATGTTGCGGTGGGTCGTAACACGCTCAAATCTAACACTAGTGGTAGTTTAAATGTAGCTATTGGAAATGGTTCTCTGATAAACAATATTAATGGAATCGCCAATACGGCTGTTGGAGCCAGCTCTCTAGCATATAATACAACTGGACTTACTAATACAGCTATGGGTTTCAAGTCTCTATATTTCAATGATAATGGTAGTAATAATACTGCCGTAGGAAATCTCGCTCTTTATGCTAATACTCGCGGACATTTTAATACAGCGATGGGTTTCAAGGCACTGGAAGATAATACTAGTGGTAGGGAAAATACCGCCCTAGGAAGTTATGCTTTAGTTGAGAATATTACCGGAGGCGCAAATACTGCTGTCGGCTATTATTCCCTTAGCTCTAACACCACTGGCAACCGTAATACTGCTATGGGAAATGGCGCTGGTGTCGGAGGAGCTTCCAGTTCATTCTCTAATGGTACTTTGTTAGGTTTTCGCGCTGGATACGCTTTGACGACAGGAAACAATAATATATTATTAGGTTATTTGGCTGGCGATAATATCACGACAGGATCTAATAATATTATTATTGGTTATGATAACGACGCTCCGTCAGCGACTGACAGTAACCAAATCGACATCGCTGATACCATCTTCGGCAATAGCTCTAGTCGTAACGTCGGGATCGGCATTAATAATGTAAGTAGCAAGCTTACTGTAAACGGTGATTTTGCTCTACGTGAAATCAGCACAGCAAGCGCGACTTCTGGGTACGGACAGCTTTATGTAAAATCTAGTGATCAGGAGTTATACTTCGATAATTCTGGACACAACGAAGTTAGAATCACTAATAATGGCAGTCTTGCTAGTAGCGGCGCGACCAATATCGACGGACTTAGCGATGGTAAAGCTGATAGCTATAGCGTCTTCCTTGGATCTGGATCTGGTAACTCTCATTCCGGTAATACCTACTCAACAGCTGTTGGGATTGATGCGCTAAAAAATAATAATAGTGGCTCTCTTTATAATTCTGCTTTTGGGTACGGGGCTTTAAAGTCAAATAGTGGGGGTGATTATAATAGTGCTTTTGGCTTTAATGGGCTAACTTCAAATACGACAGGGATTTACAACAACTGCTCTGGATACAGAGCTTGCCAAAGAGTTAGTAATGGCACTAGGAACACTGCTTTTGGTGCTGATTCGATGTTAACAGTTACCAATGGATCTTATAACACAGCATTAGGGACTAGCGCTCTTGGTGGTGACTTTAACCCAAATGGTGATAACAATACAACGATCGGATATAGGGCTCTTTGGCGTTTAGATGCGGGATCAAACAATACTGTACTAGGCTATCGAGCAGGAGCAGATTCGACATTTAGTCAAGGAAATATTTTTATTGGAAGTGAAGCAGGTGCATTAGATGATTGGAATCTTATAACAGATCGAAATAATAATATTTGTATTGGAAACAATAGCTGTCGTAATTCTGGTGCATATAGTAACGCGATAATTATTGGACATAACATTAATCATCAGTTAAATGATTACTCAATTAATATTGGAGATTTTATAACTTTAAATGGTGAATCGCTTATGTGGGATATCGGGGGTAATATTACTAAAAGTAATTATGGATTGTTTGTTCATACTAATTCAATGGGGATAAATTTATCATCAATTAAAACCGGCATAGAACTAGATGTAAACGGCGATCTAATGATTAGGGGAGTAGTAGGTTTTAATGGTGAAATCGCTAATACCAGCTCGGCTAGCATTACAGTCGATTGGACCAAGGGTAACCGCCAAAAACTTACACTTTCTAATACCGGTGTGACAGTTAATTTTACTGACCCTCCAATTGATAGTAGTTTAGTATTAGTTATCACTCAAGACGCCACAGGTAGCAGAACTATCAGCACCTGGGATGCAGATGTAAAATGGCCTAACGGCACAGCCCCCACGCTTACCACGACAGCAAATGCGATTGATATGATTAGTTGCTTATATCGAAGTAATCCAAAAATGTATTTGTGTACGGCTAGTCTTAAATTTCAGTAACTGATGGGGCGATGGGGCCGCGCTTACCGGCGATGGGGCCGCGCTTACCGGCGATGGGGCCGCGCTTACCGGGCGATGGGACCGCGCTTACCGTCTTGGCAAAACCGAGATAATTCCCAAATTAAAAAATATGCTATAATTGTAAGGTTATGCCCCAAACCCAGGTAAAACTTTATAAAAAAGACCTTGACCAAAAAGCACTAGATAATTTCCTTCTGTCCAGTATTATCTCCATAGATTGTGAAATGATGGGATTAAATGTGGTAAGGGATAGACTATGCTTGGTTCAGATTAGCGACAGAGATCGTAATGTAGCCCTGATACAGATCGAAAAAAACCAAAGATCGGCTGAAAACCTAAAAAAACTTCTTGAGCAAGAAGGGATAATTAAGCTTTTTCATTACGCGCGCACAGATTTAGCTTGGCTAAAATACTGGCTGGGCATCAAGGTCTCTAATGTTTTTTGTACTAAAATAGCAAGCAAACTTGCCCGCACCTATACCGATAAACACGGTCTAAAAGATCTTTGTAAAGAAGTTCTCGGCAAAGAACTCAACAAAAACCAGCAAGGAAGCGATTGGGGAATTGATGAGCTGAGTGCCGACCAAAAACAATACGCCGCTTATGATGTGATTCATCTTTTTGATATTTATGACAAGCTAAAATCCATGCTAGAAAGAGAAAACAAAATCGAGCTAGCCCGCTCCTGCATTGGGTTTGCTCATACGCTTGCTGAGCTTGACAGCCTTGGTTATGTCGGTGTTTTGGAGCACTAAAATGAGCGCAAACACAAAGCTTAGTATCACTCTTGATAAAACCAGGCTAAAAGATTTAGTCAAAAAATTCCGCCAAGCAAAAATTCTAATCATAGGAGATCTTATTCTAGATGAGTATCTGACGGGCACGCCAGATCGCATCTCTAGAGAAGCCCCTGTTATCATCCTTAAATACCTCAGCTCCAAATTCGCTCTAGGAGGCTCTGCCAATGCCGCCGCTGGTGCATCCGCTCTGGGAGCGAGAACTACGCTAGTGGGAGTTTTGGGGCAAGATAGCTCGGCTGATGTGTTTAGAGATATTTGCAAGCAATTAAAAATCGAGCTAAAGCCAATCATAGAGCCAGCTAGAATGACCACTGTCAAGACACGCATCGTCTCTAGTTCTAACAAAAACCCAGACGCTGGCACTTCCCAAAAACAGCAAGTACTCAGAATTGATAGAGAAGAAAAAACTCGCCTTAACCCCCATAGCCAAAAAGCTCTTCTAGAGTGCATCCTAGAAGAAATGCCATCTAACGATATAGTTTTACTTTCGGATTATGGTAACGGAGTTTTAGATCCAGAAACTAGCGAATCAATTATAAATATTTGTAAGACTCACGGCAAAAAATCTATTGTCGATTCGAATGATAGTTTTGACAAATTCCCTGGAGCCTTCTCGCTGACACCGAATCAACCAGATTTAGAAAACAACTTGGGCGCGGAGATAAAAGATAATTTTGATTTAGGTCAATCAGCTCTCAAGCTAAAACAAAAACTACAAGTAGATGAATTACTTGTAACCCGCGGAGCAAAAGGCATGGCGCTTTTCAGTAAAGAGGGTGAGTATTTTATTCCAGCTTTTAATTTAAGCGAGGTTTTTGATGTTACAGGTGCAGGGGACACCGTCGCAGGCACATATTCACTGGCTTTGGCGGTGGGAGCTAGCTCTTATGAATCAGCAGTACTAGGCAATTTAGCCGCGAGCTTAGCAGTCAAAAAATACGGGACAGCCACGGTCTCAGATTTGGAATTAATTGATCTTATTGATAGAATTTAGTTTTTATGAAAAAATTCCTTTTTTTATTTATTGTAAGTTTTTTAGTAGAATTAAGTGCCCAAGCAGGTTTAGACGGAGTGATAAACACCCAAAACTTCAAAAAAGAATATGGTGTAAACTACACCACGGTGAAGAAAACACCACCAGAGAAAAACTCAAAAACTTCTAGCAAAGCTCTAGCAAAACCTAATTCTCTTCTAAATGTGTTTGTGATTTCTAATGTAAACTTATTCGTTCCGCCCTCAGCGAAGAACCCTCCCAATCCCGCTCTAGGAGAGTCAAGCATCGAGAACAATCCCTATCCAGATCTTAACCATAACCTAAGTTTTACAGAATTTACCCAAAAACTTCTACAGCGCACTTATATACCCGCGCCTAATAAAATATCTTCTGCTCTTTACTATGACAGTGAAACCCTTTTAAATAAAGCGCTTCAAGAGGTTATTTTCTCACTTCGCACTAAGCCTGTGGATATGGTTATCTTCGGGGGCAATCAAGTCTATAGTAATGATTTTACTCGCTACTTTAAGGAGATGGCTTACGCACTAGATTCTTACAAAATCCCTAATTACCAGGTCTTGGGCGCAAATGACTTACGCGGTCCAGAAATCACCGAAAAACTTATCAAAGATAAATATTATATGCTCAAGACTCGCTCTGTAAACTTTCTTGTACTTGATAATGCTAGCCAAGAAGTAATCCCAGAGCGGATCCCAGAAGAAGCTAATGACCAGACCATTTGGCTTGCTGGCATGCTAAAAAAACTTAACGATAATCAAGAAGAGCTTGTCATCATCCTCCATAACCCACTTAGCACAAGTGATATAAACTTCCTAAATCAATACACCAAGCTAAATCTAAAACTAGTTATAAACTCCTCAAAACCAGAG
>JBILGG010000103.1:0-5200 GCA_044351165.1 Candidatus Caenarcanales bacterium
TTAGTGTCTTTTGGGTAATTCCAAACATTGACCCAGACGCCTTTGCCGTTAGTGATGACTTTGTTTACATCTTGCACATTAAGTTTTTGGTCTTGGTATTTACTCAAACTCAGAACATCACTAGCTTGAGCAAAATTTAAACAAAAAACAGTTAATAACAAAAATACTGAAACACGCTTCATAATACTATTTTACCCCAATAAAAAAATTATTCACCCATCTGGCACCTAAACTAAATCGCTGATAAATTTTGTTATCAAGCTTAGATATACAAAAAACGACAAAACATCAATACCCGTGGTGATTAGCGGTCCGCTTGCCGCAGCTGGGTCTAAATCTAGTTTTTTGAAAGCCATGGGGGTGATAGTACCTAGTCCAACAGCCAGCATCATTGAGACAATTAACGAAAAAGCTATTAGCGCAGAAAGTAAAACATTTTTATAGACATAAAAAGACAAGGCCCCAACAATCCCAGCACAAGTCACTCCAATCATAATGCTGATAAGGATTTCATGGAATAAGATTTTTGAGCCTTTATTCATTTCCACTTCACCAGTCGCAAGCCCGCGAATAATAATGGTGGAGCTTTGGTTGCCAATATTGCCAGACATCCCTGATAGCAAGGGCATAAACGAGATGGCGATTGGGATAGCGGCGATAGTCATATTAAAACTAGCAATTAATGTTGCGGCGAAATATTGCCCAAGTAGCGTGATGATCAGCCAGGGTGTCCGAGCGCGATAGGCATCATAAAAGCGATTGATCAGAGATTTACCAAAATCAATACCCACATCGCTATTGACATTAATACCACTGGATTGATAAATATCTTCGGTAACTTCTTCTTCGATAACTTCGACAATATCATCGATGGTAATAATTCCGACAAGCTGTTTATCATCGTTCATCACAGGAATAGCTAGGAATCGATATTTGCTAATCAAGTCAGCGGCGATGTTTTGATCCTCGGAGGTTTTGACGGAGATCACTTCATTATTCATATGCTCAGAGACTTGGTTCTCGTCAGGAGCAAGAAACAGTTCTCTCAAGCTGATTACACCCACTAGTTCACCAAATTTTTTAGTTACATAAATGTACATGATGGTGTTGCCGGTTTCTTTTGCTTTTAGTCTTAAGTAGCGCAAAGCCGCTCCTATCTTGAGATCCGCGCGCACACTAATAAAACCCGGAGTCATAATACCTCCGCAGGTATCAGGCTCAAAACTCAGTAGTTCCTTGATTTCAAAAGGCTTCTGGAGCTGTTCTAGAATTTTGAGCATACGCTCATCTTCAAGCAGGCTTAATATATCAGCCGCGTCATCGAGTTCCATTTGGTTACAGAATTTTGTGATCTGATCGTTAGATAAAAAATCAAAAATTTCTTTTATTTGGTTATACTCAAGCTCGACAATAACCTGCGCGCCTTGCTTAAAAGATAAAATATCGAAAAGAAGTTGTTTTTCGTTTTTATCGAGATTATCAAACTCTTCAGCGATATCTTGCGGATAGTACTCGTCAAAAATGGCCCTGAGTTCATCAATGCGAGACTCATCTATTTCACTTAAAATATTTTTTAAATTAAGCGTGTTTGCCGACATATTTTAATCTTAAAGAGCCCTTGGATTTTTTGCCCAATAATACTATTATTCCCAAATCAAAAAGCCGCCAGTATTGGCTTTTTTCGGTGTTAATTATCTTTATAGATTGATGTGTGACTAATATATAATTAGCTAAATATGGCAGAGCCTGATACTAATCAAAAATATATAACTCGAATAGTTATCGGCTTGGTGCTTTTAGGTTTTGTTTTTTTGTGTAATTTTGCTGGCGCGAGTCTCTGGTCAGTTTTGATTTTGGTGGTGGCTTTACTTGCGTTTCAGGAGTTTAGAAATCTTTGTAATCGTATGGGCGTTTTTATTTTAGCGAGCTGGATAAATTTTTTTATTGTGCTGTTTGTGTTAATGCCATTACTAGTGGCTCGCAGATACACTCCAGAACTGGTTTTTACCTATCAGCTCTGTTTGATCGTGGCGGCTTATGTGATAATTTTTCCGCGAATTTTACTAAAAGAAACTTTTACCAAATTCGATGATGTGACTACTTCGCTGTGGGCAGTTTTTCATCTCGGGCTTTTGCCTTCGTTCTTTACTTGGATAAGGATCATGGATAAAGGGTTTTACTTCACCTTGATAATTATTCTAGCTTCAGCGGCTAATGATACTGGTTCGCTATTGTTTGGAAAACTTTTTGGTAAGACCAAACTCGCTCCCCATATAAGTCCTGGCAAAACTATTGCTGGAAGTTTAGGAGGAATTTTTTGTGCGAGCTGGGCTTTTTGGGGTTTTTGTAGTTTGTGGGGCATAAAACTTAATCCTGATTTTTGGGATAATAAAATAGAATTTTTATCTAATAACTTGCTTAATTTTTCGCCTGAGATCTTTTCAATAGCGGTGTTTATCGTGCTTGGCGCGCTATATGCCATAGTCGGTCAGATCGGAGATCTTTTGGTGAGCGCACTTAAGCGCGCGGCTGGAGTCAAGGATTCGGGTCATCTTTTAATGTCTCATGGCGGGGTCTTGGATAGAGTAGATAGCCATTTTTTTGCAGTTTGGTTTGCTTTTTTTGTTTTTGCTTATTTAGTGAGATAAATAGCCGTTTTAATATAAAAATGGATAATTGATTAGCTGTTTTGGGTATAATTTAGCTAATGGTTGATTATATCCCAAGATTTCAAGAGCACGATCTTAAAAAATTTCTTTGCTCTGATATATATCAAGTGGCCATAATTTATGGAGCTAGGCGTATTGGTAAAACTACACTAGTAAAAAAATTTTTAGAATCTCAAAAGAAGTCTTATTTATTTAAAACGGGTGATGATTTAGAAGTTCAGAATATTTTATCAAAAAACTCCTTAGTGCTTTTAAAAAGTTTTATTGGAAATAATAAATTGGTTTTTATAGACGAAGCTCAGAGAATAGAGAACATCGCTTATAGCTTGAAAATTTTAGTAGATCATAATCCAAATTTAAAAATTATTGTTACAGGCTCGTCAAGTTTAGATCTGGGAAAGTCAATTGGGGAGCCACTTGGCGGAAGAGCAAAAATCATTAAGGCGTTTCCGATTTCACAACTCGAATTAAATAAAATAGAAACTTTTTGTGATACTTCTGCTCAATTAGAATCAAGATTAATTTATGGATCTTATCCAGTGATTATTACTCATGAAGATAATCAAGAAAGAAAAGAATATCTTCTAGATTCAATTGATTCATATCTTTTAAAAGATCTACTAGAATTTGATGGTATTCGTAATTCAAACAAAATTAAGCAATTGCTTAGATTGATTGCTTTTCAGGTAGGTAAGGAGGTCTCGCAAACAGAACTTGCTGGGCATTTAGATCTTAGTAAAGATACTGTTGCTAAATATTTAGATTTACTTGAAAAAGCTTTTGTTATTTATTCTCGCCAAGGTTTTAGTAGGAATCTGAGATCAGAGCTAACTCGCAATTATCATTATTATTTTTTTGATAATGGCATTCGTAATGCTCTTATAAATAATTTTAATTCCCTTGATATGCGTGATGATTTAGGTTTATTGTGGGAAAACTATATCATCACTGAGAGATTTAAAAAAAATGAACTGACACATAAAAAACCTTCATGTTATTTTTGGAGGACATATGAGCAACAAGAAATTGATTTAATTGAAGAAATTGATGGTGAGCTTTTTGCATTTGAAATAAAGGCAAATAAAAAAACCTCTAAAATTCCAAGTCAATGGAAAAAAAATTATCCTTCAAGTTGTTTTGAATTAATTAATAGGGATAACTACTTGGATTTTATTGGGTGATAACACCTAGAAATCAGATATTATTTCTTAAAAATATTATCCGTAATAGCATATTACGCTAAAATTATATTTGCTAATTGTATTTACAGTTGGCGTGATTTTTTGCTGGTTTTGGCCGGCAAAAATCTTATTCATGCAAACAGCAACTGAAAAAGTGAATATTCCTAGTTTGCCTCAGGCAAAACCAGATTTGCTCGCGCCTGAAAATACTCAAGCTCTTAAAAACCAGTTACCAAATGAAACTCAGCAAAGGCGCGAGAATATTGAATCTCTCAGCGCCGAGCCAAAGCCCCCAGCCAAAAACTCGAGTTCTAGTGGTTTTGATCTGAAATCATTTATAGGTCAGCATATAATTAATCCCGAAAAAACCAAGAATCGAAATTTATATATTAGTTATGTAAATGCCTTACTGCATGCTTTTGCTACTATCACTTCGTTTGGAGATAGTACTATCACTAAGACTTTTAATAAGTTTTTTCACAAATCAGCATTTTTGTTTACGCGCTATTTTGCTCCGATTTCTTCTTATGGACTTGCCGCGCTAAATTCGTTTTTTAATAAAGATATTGTCGAAGGTTTTATAAAAGCTATTCCGCCTTTGTTACTGCCTTTTGTTGGCGATGCGAATGTAGATACGGTCTATGGCTTGAGTACTAGCTTGAATCAGCCCTACGACACGCTTAAAGACAGGGTTAGAGCAAAAACCAATAAATCTCAAGAACAAACAGAATTTCTTGAGAAAAAAGGTAGCCTGAGTAATAACCTATCGGTAATTTTAGAAGAAGGTAAAAGATTTTTTAGAGATTTCAGGCAAGGTAAATTAAATTTTTGGAATGAGGCAATTTATCTTTATAATTGTCCGTTGATTTTGGGCGGATCTCTGCCCATGCTCCTGTTTGCGCGAAATGATAGAGATACGTTTCTTGCTAAGGCGCTTGGCTTAATGCGTAATATTGGAGGATTGTTGGGTGATGCTGGATTTTTAGCAGGCAAGGATATGCTCAAAAAACTTATTGGTGTAATGTGCTCAATCAGCGCAATTTCAAGTATTGGTAAGCGTTGGGTTAAATCAGAAAAATATTTTAACGCTCTAATCCATTTATCATCAGCTCTTGATGTGTCAGCAATGGCTTTGTGGAACACATTTAGTGGTACGCGAGATGCTAAATCTCATTAGCTCTAAGTATCCCCAAGCCCGGTCTATCAGGCAGTTTGATTTGGTTGTTTATAAATTCAACTCCGCAGTAAGGATCTTGCTTAAGTAGTAGTGATCCATCTAAATCAGCAAAATCCACTAGCGGACTCAAATGTGCAAAAGCTGTTATCGAAACAGAGGTCTCAGTAAAACAG
>JBILGG010000005.1:0-15801 GCA_044351165.1 Candidatus Caenarcanales bacterium
TTCAAAAAAAGTTTTTTGATTACGATCTTTTTTTTATTGGTGGCGGTCAAGACCAGCAACAACAAGACGTCGCTGAGGATTTATTACAGCGCGCAAGTGAGCTTAGCGACTGTGTTCTGGCGGGCAAGCCGGTCCTGGCGGTGTGTGGTGGTTATCAATTATTGGGCAAAAGTTATCAGACTTCGGAGGGTTTAGATATACCAGGGTTGGGTATCTTAGATATTATTACCCGCGCAAAACCTCAAGAACAGGGTAAGAAGCAAGATCGCTTGATCGGTAATGTCTGCGCGGATCTGCTCATAGAGCTAAACGTAAAATCTGTTTTGAATACTCTGGTGGGTTTTGAGAATCATTCTGGGCGCACTTATATAGTCTCGGATAGAACCAGTCCGCTAGCTTCTGTAAAAACAGGGTTTGGTAATAATGGTGAAGATGGTTTTGAGGGTGCGGTTTACAAAAACATTTTTGGTACTTATTTACACGGAAGTCTTCTTCCAAAAAACCCACATCTAGCTGATGAATTATTGTTTAGGGCTCTAAAAACCGCTAATCATCCTTATCTTGAGGAGCATGGTACTCTACTTGACTTAAATGATAAACTTGAAATAAAGGCACATCAGCAGGCAAGTAAGCTCTAGATGCAAGTTCTAAAAACTAAATTCAATAAATTATTCACCGAAAAAGAGTATATTCCTCTTGAGCTTGCTGGAGATATAAGGGAGCTGGAACTCTCTGATGAAACCTGCGTTTATAAAATCGAACATCAAGATTTTGTAGCCCAAGTGCCTGGCTCAATGACGCTTGGGGACTTGGATAGAGATCTTCTTGACTTTGGGCTTTACTCCAGGATTTGGGGTCCTGCGGGTTATTCGCTCTCAAGAATTCTGGCTGAAAATTGGGGTAACGATCTTTATAAACAAGTTTTAGGGTTAGAGCTGATGGATATAAATGGCATAGAGACTAAGACTGGCGGCAAGGTAATAAAAAATGTATCTGGATATGATCTGTCAAAAATATATTTAGGCTCTAGAAATGCTCTTGCCTTAATTAGGCACGCTTGCCTAAAAGTAGAAAAAAAACCTGAGTTTCAAGTAGAAATAATTATCCAATTTGACGTAGATGATGTGCTGAAGCTAATTAATCAACAAAGCTTAAGCGAGCTTTATGAAATCAGCACTTCTAATTTTGATGAGAGTCTTGAAATGTCGATAATAAGCAAGAAGCTAAAAGAAGATTTGTATAATATCGAACTGCGACTAAGGCTCTCTGCCAGTGAGGCTTTGCTTGATCTGAGAGCAAAAAAACTGCTTTATAAATTACAAGAATTTTTTAAAAATAAAAATATAGAAATCGATTTTCATGATCGCCTAGATTTTAGAAAACTGCCTTTCCAAAAAAAATATCCTGGTGAAGATCTAAGAATAGAATTTTTTACCAGTCTTGCTAATCTTGCTAATATCTACAAAAAACTTCTT
This sequence comes from Candidatus Caenarcanales bacterium, assembly GCA_044351165.1. Lineage (GTDB taxonomy): Bacteria > Cyanobacteriota > Vampirovibrionia > LMEP-6097 > LMEP-6097 > JBEAYS01. The sequence goes on from JBILGG010000005.1 coordinate 1,476, forward strand.
AGAGCTTTTGGTGAGAATATAGTCGTTTATCCCAAGCTATCTAGAATTGATTTTTATGCGGGCGCTCTAGGCTTAGAAGATTTAGCCGGACAAATCAATAATATTCTAGCGACCGATGGGCTTGGACCTGTTTATTTAAGAGTGTTTCCGATTAATGCTCTTAATTTACAACTAGAAAAAAAACTCTGTATCCCCATTAATAAATTTGAAGATGAAATGATCAAAAAACTTAAATTCACTTATGATCCTCATGATCTGCTTAACCCCGGTGTGTTTTTAGGAGTCAGTCAGCATGCTTGATGCCGAGCATATTTTTAAGGATGCTAGCTATTATTCTGAGCAATTAGAAGAGCAGCTAAAAGCTTGTATCCATTGTGGGATGTGCCTTCCAGCGTGCCCAACTTATAAGGTGACTGGTAATGAGGGACAGTCTCCTCGCGGAAGACTTTATCTCATAAATAATTTTATAAATCAAGAACCCCAAGACCAATCTCTTGGTAAAAAATCTCTTGAATATCTTGATAACTGCTTGAGCTGTTACGCTTGTGAAACCGTTTGTCCGTCTGGCGTACAGTACGGATCAATTCTAGATTATGCTCGGCACACCCTGCATAAAACTAATTATAATAAAGGCTTCTGGGGCTTTATTCGCAAGCTTGCTTTTAGTATGGTCCTACCGAATAGAAAAATCCTAAATCTATTTAGAGCCTGCTACGAAAAATTTTCTTTTTTAGTTCCGCTAAAGACCAAACCTACTTTAGCTCAGCGTTATAGACCAATAGAAACAGGGGTGATCTATAAATCTGATGAGATATTTTTTGATGTAAAAGAAGATGAACGCACTATTATCATGCCCTTGGGTTGTTTAATGGATACATTTTTTAATGAGGTCCATCACGATACTATTTATGTTCTAAATCGTTTTGGCTATCATGTGCTTGTACCGGAGCTGGGCTGTTGTGGCGCGCTTGCTAGTCATAGCGGCGAAGCTGGGATCGGGCAAGCTCAGTTAAATCAATTTATGGTAAAACTCGCTAGCTATGGGTATCCTGTGGTTATGAATTCTGCCGGTTGCGGTGCTTTTCTAAAAGAAAATGTATTGGATCTAAAAATTTATGATCTAGTCGAGGCGCTTAATAAAGCACCAAAAGACCCGATCTCAAAATCTGTTTTTGTAGAAGAAACTAATCAAGAATTTCCTGAAAAGTTTATTACCTATCACCCTGCTTGCCACCTGAATCATCGTCAGGGATTAGCTTACGACTATCTTACTTGGCTTGAAAAAATTCCTAATCTAAGTGTCGCCAAGCTGGTGGACGCTGATATGTGCTGTGGCTCGGCGGGCATTTATAACCTTATCAAGCCTCAGATGGCAGAAAAAATAGGCAAACTAAAAGCTCAAAACATTCAAGCGACTTCTGCTCATATCGTAGCTACTGCTAACCCTGGCTGTATGTCTCAGATACAATCCGCTCTAGGAAAGGATTACAAGGTCTTACATCCGGTTAGTATCTTGGCTGAGTTTTTAAGGATCCACTGAAAAACTTCTACTTAGCTTCGAGCCGAATTTTTTAGGGGATTCATAAACTTGGTTAAAATATTTTTGGCAAGACTCTCAGCTTGCACTCTGATCTCAGGCACAGCAGTAGTCTCCCATAATTGTCCTTTTAAAGTAGGTCCAAGGGTATAAAGAATTTCGGAGATTTGGTTATTTGAATCCAGTAAAGCCCCATTTTTATCGGCTTCCAAGCCAAGAGACATAGAGTCCGGCTTTATAAGTCCTTGCTCAAGAAGATTAATTATAAGAGGATCCTGGATTTGACAAAAATCTTGTTCAGACCCTGTGCAGTTTATAACTTTTGAGACCGTCAATGATTCAATGTGATCTGATCCGCGACGTTTATAAAAAACTTCTACGCAATTTTCTTTTTCTCTAAATTCAATAACTCTCCCAGAGATAATTTCTAGCTGTTTGCAATTAATCATTGTTTCAATTATTATTGCAGCTTGGTCTGGAATCCTGTGTCTATGAGTATCCCAATAAGGTCTTATATGTCTAAAAAATTGTTTTTTATTTTTTTGATCTAATGATTGCCACAAGGTTTGGATATGGGGTCTGAGGCTATCAATATAAGCTCTCCAATCTCCGCCTTCAATCAGCACTTGTTTTATTTCTGCTCTTATTGATTTAACAATTTGTTTTAAGGTTTTTTCTTCGAGTACTTTTTTGAAATCGGCATTTATTGATCCAGAATTCAAATCATGAGTTTGGGGAATTAATCCATGTCTTGATAGGGCATAAATTTTACCAGAATGTTTTTTGTGATTAAGCTCAACGGCTTTATCAATCATAGTTAGCCCCGTACCAATGAGAAGGACAGAATCATTGATTTCAAAACCTGAAGTTGCTTTTGCGGACCATGGGTCTCGCGAATATTTATCGCTATTATAAAAATTGGATTTTTTTACATTTGGATTTTTTGGGGGATAGTTACCAACAGCTAATACCACATGGTCAGTTTTTATATTAATGCCGCTTTCTAGGTAAACGATAGCTTGATTATTTTTTTCATCAATAGATATGTTTAAAGCCTCATCATTAATACGCTTAAACTTTATGTTTGAAGCTTTGTTTTGATCGGCTTGGAACAGGACATTTTCTAAATATTCTCCATAAAGCATTCTTGGCACAAAACTGGAGGCGCTAATTGTGGGATTTCTCTTTTGGACCCACTCTAAAAAATGATTCATATCGCCTGCAAATGCACTCATCTTGCCGGCTGGAACATTTAAAAAATGTTTTGGGCTATTAGTAGAATATGCAAAGCCTCGAGCGAATCTTGGCGCTCTTTCAATTAAGATGATTTGTAATTCTTCATTACTGATATGTTGCTTCATAAATTGAGCAGCTACCAAAGTCCCTGAAAAGCCGCCTCCGATGATGGTTACGGTCTTTCTTTGTTTTTCTTTTTGAGAAAGAAGCTTTAGCAAGTCTTCAGGTACACAGCCAACAAGATAGTTTAGAACTTGGTCGTTGAGACTGATAGTCTGAGTTTGGGTTTCATTGTTATAGCCTAGAGATTGATTGGCATTTTCGCTAGATAAGGGCGGTGAATAAATATGAAGAGTGGTAATATTACTCGTAGAATTATTTTTTACTTCGTGCTTGATTCCTACGGGGATTAATTCCATCTCTCCTTTTTTAAGTACGCTATTTTGTTGGGTGCCGTCAGGGTAGTAAGTGATACAGCTCATCTCACCGTCAAGCACAAAAGTAATGGCATCCGAAACGCCGTGATCGTGAACAACAGTCTTTTGACCTGGTAACCAGCACATGAGTACTATTTCTATATTTTCAGTTTTAAAAACCAGGTTGCGAGAATATTGGCTATCAAGAAATTGTTTGAGTAAATCTAAATTTAATGAACTCACAATTCTATTCTAACATAAAAACTATTTCCTAAAAGCAGAAGCCACCTTAGAGATATTCCCGGCTCCCACGATAAATAAGTAATCCGCGCCAGCAAGATTTTCATCGATAGTTTTTTTGTAGGCTTTTGCCATATCGCTAAGATTGCCTTGTGAAGTGGTTTCGAGGCTTTCTGGATTTAGGAATTTTACATTCGGCAGGTTGATTTCTTCGACCATGCGTTTGCAGGTAATTCCTGGAATGTGCTTACTGCGCGCGACATAGACTTCGGCTAATAAGCATAGATGTTGGGGCGGGAATTGCTTAAACACTTCCACAAATTCGTTCCAAAACTGCTGGGTGCGCTCAGGGTGATGCGGCTGATACACCAATACCATCCTCTTGGGATCCAATGACAGAGCGCCTTCTAGAAAAGCTTTTAGCTCGGTGGGGTGATGCGCGTAATCGTCATAAACTTTTATCGAGCCGTTATAACTATCGTTTATCAGCTCGAACCTGCGCTGAATTCCACTAAAACTCTCTAGAGCCTTAAGCGCATCCTCCATATTACAGCCCAATGCCTGAGCTGATTTTAGACAACCAAGAGCATTTAGCTTATTGTACTTGCCGGGAATTTTTAGCTGAAAATCATATTGTTGAAGCTCATCACCTGAATAGCAAATTATATTAGTTCTGCTCAAATTAGCTTGCTGATAGGCTTTTAGCAGAGGGTCATCAATATTTATCACACAGATTTCCGCAGAATCCAAAAATTTATAAAAACAATTTTTGATTTCTTCTATGCCGCCAGGGTAATTCTCGAGGTGATCAGGCTCGATACAAGTGACCAAAGCCAGATAGGGAGTGGTCCGCGTAAAACTTTTATCAGACTCATCGCCCTCCAGCACAAAAAACTCACCGGCTCCCGCTTGACCATTGGTGTTATAGTTACTCAAAATCCCGCCCACCGCAAAACACGGATCCAGACCGCATTCCACGAGTATATGCGCCAAAATCGCTGAGCAAGTGGTCTTGCCGTGAGTGCCTGATACCACCACTTGTTTATAGGGCGCGCTGAGGTAATTAAGCATTTCACTGCGATGCCAAATCTCCACCTTGCGCTGGATCAACTCCACCAATTCAGGATCAGCACTATTTATTGCGGTACTGCGAACCACCAAATCTATATCCTGATCCAGCGGGTCGTTTACCTTATAAGCTAGGTCGCTTTTGGAAATTTTCAGCTCGCAGTTTTGGATGCCAAGGTTTTTTTGCTGTTCTAAAATCTTGATTAAAGCTGTCATTCCAATACCTTCAGCGCCTAAAAAGCGAATGTGTTTATATTGAATTTTTGTGGGATTCATTTTTTTAATTCTATAAGCAAATCTAAATAACCAAAAGGTTATTTTTTAAAAAATTTGGGTATAACAGTAGTTTAGGCTTTTTTAGCGTTAAGCTTGGCCACAAGTCTAGATTTTAGTCTCGCGCCAGCATTAGCGTGAATAATTTTTCTTTTGATAGCTTTATCGATCTTGCTAAAAGCTTCTGGAAGATTGCTAAGCGCAGTCTCGATATCACCGCCAAGTGCTAAATCTCTAACGGTTCTGATGGCCGTACGCATGGCTGATTTTTGGGAATAGTTGCGTAGTTTGTTACGCTCGCTGGTTTTAACTCTTTTCTTCGCTGATTTAATATTTGGCATAGCAAGTTATAATAACATATACCATGGCTGGAAAACCTATTTGTATTTTTGAACCTGGACAATATGACCTTATAAGAGAGGCAGGCAGGCTTGCTGGCGAGGTTCTGCACCTTTGCGGAGATATGATTAAGCCTGGAATGACGCCGCTGGAGCTGGATGATTTTGCTGAGACGTGGATCCGCCAGCAGGGCCACATCCCCACCTTCAAAGGGTATTACGGATTCCCCAAGACGCTGTGTATTTCGGTGAATGAAGAAGTGGTGCATGGAATTCCTAGCTCGCGCCCGCTAAAATCGGGTGATGTGGTCAGCATAGATGTCGGTGTGAGTATAAAAGAAAGCTTCAAAAACCGCGATTTTTTTTATGTGGGTGATAACGCTTTTACTTTTCCGGTCGGAGAAATTAGTCCAAAAGTAGCAAGGCTGCTCCAGCACACTAACCAAGGGCTCTGGGCGGGCATAGACGCCGTAAAACCGGGCAATATGATAAGTGATATCGCTTCGGCTGTCGAAAGCCTCGCTAAAAGCCACCGGTACGGCAATGTCGAAGAATTCGGCGGGCACGGGGTGGGTCCTGAATATCACTGCGAGCCGTTTATACCGAATTTTACCGAGTTTTACCGCGATTATCCAGATACCCAAATCCAAGTGGGCATGGTACTGGCTATTGAGCCGATGTTTAATATCGGAAGCTCGCATATTGTCAAGCACAAGGACGGCTGGACTATTTCTACGGCGGACCGCAAGCCCTCAGCGCATTTTGAGCATGAGGTGCTGGTGACTGATTTGGGTATCGAAGTGATTACTGATGTGCGAAAGACCCGCGGCTGGGCGCCTGGGGTTTAGGTAAATTTCCCCAGAAAATCTCAAAAATTTTTTTTGTGGTATCATTCCTATTGATTGGCAAAAGAAATCATAGAAATGGAAGGTGTTATTACTGAAACTTTGCAAGGAGCGAAGTTTAAGGTGCGTCTTGATAATGATCACGAGGTAATAGCGAACATCTCCGGTAAGATTCGCAAGCATTACATAAAAATTCTGCCTGGTGATAGAGTAAAAGTGGAACTTACTCCTTATGACCTGAATGTCGGAAGAATAACTTTTAGAGTGGGTAACAAACGAAGCTTCGAAGAACAAACTGAGGAAGTTTAGATCCTTGATATTTTCAAAGCAAGCCCTAAAATATCATTAAGATTTAATCATTAAAGCCTGCATACATGTTAAGATTTTGCCCCTGAAGCAGGTAATTATCTGCTTTTTTCAAAAAAGGCGTAATACATGAAGGTTAGATCATCGGTAAAAAAAATTTGCAATAATTGTAAGGTCATTAAAAGACATGGCCGAGTAATGGTGATTTGCGAAAACCCTAAACACAAACAAAGACAAGGATAATTTTTAGAATATGGCAAGGATAGCAGGTGTAGATTTACCAAACAAAAGAGTCGTAATAGCTCTGACGTATATTTATGGTATCGGCAAGAGTACTTCTCAAGAAATACTCGCAAAAGCCGGTGTTGATGAGAGTATTAGAGCTCATAAGCTCACAGAAGAAGAGCTCGGAAGGATAAGAGATATAATTAAGAGCCTAAAAGTCGAAGGTGATCTTCGCCGTGAAGTAGGTCTTAACATGAAGCGCTTGATAGAAATCAATTGCTATCGTGGTACTAGACACCGTAGAGGTCTGCCAGCACGCGGTCAAAGAACCCGTACTAATGCTAGAACTCGCCGTGGTGGTAAGCGTATCGCTATCGCTGGTAAGAAAAAGGCTCCTAAAGGATAATAAATAACAGGTAAAATTTTATGAACGAAACAGCAACAAAAGCAAAAGCAAAAACCAAAGGTAAGAAAAAAACCAAAAAAAACGTAGTTAATGGTATCGCTCATATCAGTTCTACTTTTAATAACACAGTGATCACCATTACTGATGCCGCTGGTAATGCTATATCAGCAGGATCATCTGGAATGGCGGGCTTTAAAGGCTCTAAGAAAAGCACTCCTTTTGCCGCTCAGATAGCTTCCGAAATGGCCGCTAAAAAAGCGATCGAAAGATGTGGACTTCAAAAAGTCGAAGTTAGAGTTAGTGGACCTGGCGCAGGTAGAGAGACTGCGACTCGTGCTCTTCAGTTAGCTGGTCTTCAGATTACCGCTATCGCTGATGTGACTCCGCTTCCACACAATGGTTGCCGTCCTAGCAAGCCAAGAAGAGTCTAAAATTTTACTAACCCGGGAGAAAAAATACTAATGAATATCGAACTAAAAATTGCAGTCGAGGAACATCCAGAAACAGATGGTACTATGCGTGGTCGTGTAGTGCTTCAGCCGCTTTATAGAGGCTTTGGACATACGGTGGGTAACACTCTTAGAAGAGTTTTGCTCGGTAGAATAAGGGGCTCAGCTGTAACTCATGTACGTATCGAAGGTGCTAACCACGAGTTTACTACTCTTGATAGTGTCTCTGAAGATGTTTTGCAAATCATTCTAAATCTTAAGTTACTAGTAGTAAAACTTCATACCGAAGACTCTAGAACCCTTACCCTGAGAGTAAACCAGCCTGGTATCGTTACCGCGGCTTCCATTGAGTGTCCTAGCGACGTCGAGATCATTAATAAGGATCTTGAGATTGCTAATCTCTCTCCAGGAGCGAAACTAAACATGGAGATCATGGTTTCTAAAGGCTACGGTTATGTTCCTTCTGAAGAGCACGAAAAAGAAACTGCCGTGGATGTTATTCCTGTAGATTCTTTGTTTATGCCTATCCGCAATGTATCTTATTCAGTAGAGCCTATCAGTATGACTGGTGAGACTGCTAAATACGACAAGCTTATTTTAGATTTATGGTCTGATGGATCTATTTCTATTAATGAAGCTGTTGGTAGTGCGGCGGCTCAAGTAGTAGAGCTTATGAATCCGATGATCAATTACACTGGTCAAAAAGTCGGTGTAATTAAGACTGTTGATGATACGGCTGATTCTAAGCAAGAATCTCAAGACAACACCTTCAATGTAAGCGTTGAGGAGCTTGAGCTTTCTGTAAGATCATATAACTGTCTAAAACGCGCTAACATAAACACTTTGCACGATTTGTTGCAGTTAAGTGATATCGATTTGATGAATATCAAGAATTTCGGTAAAAAATCAGCAGAAGAAGTACTCGACAAGCTCGAAACCATGGGTTTTTCGCTTAGAGGTAGAGACAGAGGCGTTTACTTAACTGGCTTAGCAGTAGACTAAAATTTAAAGGTAAATAATTATGAGACACGGAAGACAAAGAAGAAAGATGAATAGACCAGCAGATCAGCGCAAAGCCGCTCTGCGCGCACTAGCTACAAATTTACTTCGTGAAAAACAAATTGACACTACTCTTGCAAACGCAAAAGCAGTCGTTCCCGAAATCGAAAGATTAGTAGGATTGGCTCGCAGAGGCGATTTGCACGCTCGTCGCCAAGCTGCTGCTTTTATTTATGATAAAGAAGTGGTAAAAGATTTGTTCTCAGCAGTAGCAGACCGTTACCAAGATAAACAATCAGGTTTTACTAGAATCGTTAAGAACGGTAACAGACGCGGTGATAATGCGCCTTTGGCGATACTTCAATTAGTCTAAAATATTGCGTTTAGAAAAACCTAGCGAAAAAACTTTTGAACAGCTTTTTTTGTTGATTAAGTATTATTCTGATCGTTTTGAGATGTTGCCTAAGACCATGGATGAACTTTATCATCAAATGCGTGGTTTTAGACTACTGATAGATGATTTTGATCAAGTGCTAGGATGCTCTCACCTAGATGTTTTTACGCCTACGCTGGCTGAAGTGAAAAGCTTGGCAGTCCAACCCTTCGCTATGGGAAAGGGTTATGGGCGGATTCTTGTCGAGGATTGTGAGCGCGAAGCGCGCGAACTGGGCATAAAAAAGATTTTTGCTCTTACTTATAGAGATGAGTTTTTTAAGCATTTAGGTTATCAGCAGGTGACCATGGAAAGCCTACCCGAAAAGGTTTATAAAGAGTGCGTCAAATGTCATTATTATAATAATTGTAATGAAATAGCGGTTTTGAAGAATTTGTGATTTAGTTTTTTATTATAGCCTCTATAACCCTGTCCTGGTCTGAGTTAGAGAGCTCGGGATAAACCGGCAAGCATAGAATAGACTTGCTAGCTAGTAAAGAATTGGGCATAGCAGAATCTGCGTAACCGAGATCGGTGTAGATTTTTTGCATATGTAAAGGTAGAGGGTAATAAATTTCAGAGCTGATGCCTTGGGCTAGAAGCCGTTCTCTGAGAAGGTTTCGTTTGGATTCGATATCCTCCAGGCTGAGCTTGTTAGATTCAAGGCGGATAGTGTATTGGTGATAAATATGAGTAGAATTATTGATTAGAGAAGGAGTGATTATGGTGCATCCCTGAAACTCTCTGCCAGAGAGGGCTGTGTCGTATCTCGAGGCGATTTGGGCGCGCGCCTGGTTCCAGGAGCTAATGTGCTTGAGCTTAATTTTTAATATCGCCGCTTGAACTTCATCAAGGCGAGAATTCACCCCAAGCTCATCGTGGTAATATCTGCGCGATGAACCGTGGGCGCGAATGCGTCTAAGCCGCTCATTGAGAGCATCTGAGTTAGTGGTCAGCATGCCTCCGTCGCCAGCGCAAGAAAGATTCTTAGTAGGATAAAAACTATATGTGCCGATATCGCCAATAGTGCCAGCAAATTTATCTAAATACTTAGTGCCAAAACTTTGAGCAGTATCTTCAATTACCTTCAAACCGTGTCTATCAGCAAGTTCCATGATCTCGGTCATTTCACAGGCTTGCCCGTAAAGATGCACGACAATAATGGCGCGGGTTTTAGGTCCGATCTTAGCTTCTATATCGGAGGCTTTTATATTAAAAGTATTGATGTCGATATCTGCAAACACAGGCACAGCGCCGATTTGAGTGATTGCTTCGGCAGTCGCTACATAGGTAAAGGGTGTGGTGATTACCTCATCGCCGGGCTTGATATCCAGCGCCAGAAGCGCGATATAGAGCGCATCCGAGCCGTTCGCGCACCCGATAGCGTGCTTGGCTCCCAAAAATTCTCCAGCTGATTGCTCGAAGTTTTTTACCTGGGGACCCAGCACATAATGCCCTGAGCGCAGAGTGTCTATGACTGCAGTCTCAATTTCTGACTGGATTTGCTTGTATTGGGCTTGCAGATCCAGCAAGGGGATTGGTTTTAGGGTGGTTTGCTCCATGTAAATTTTTACTTAGATTTTTTAGCTTTGCGTTTTGCGTTTTTTGCGGCTCTTTTTACGCCTTTTTGTTGTTTATCAGGGTTGATTTTTTTGCTCATGTTTTTTTCCTTTAATAATCTCAGTGATTGGGTTATAACATCATGATATAACAAATTCACCCCCTGCCTTGTAAATTTATCAAAGATTTTAGAGACCTGGGAGCTGTAAAAAGCGGAAAGCTCAGAAGAGATGGGAAGGAGGGGAGTCAGGGTGTAAGATAATAGGTTGAGTGCTAATTGTAACATTGTGTCAATTACAAACTGGTCTCTTTAGTTGTTCATCAACCCTTAAAAACCCAATCAGGGCTTAGCAAATCGGCATTTTTTCTCTGGGGGGGGTTAGGGGATACTTTACAAAATCAAAAAAAGTATTTATGCATCTGTAATATTGATTTTGCGATGTGAAATTAAGAAGACCAGTTTTTTGGGACCCGTCTTAACAATGTATCCACGCAATACTAACCCACAAACTCATAATCCTCAAAACAAGCCGCCTGCCCCAGCGCCCCTGACCCATCTTTATCTAGCACCTGCCAGACCCGAGCTGATTTGATCAAAAATCTTTTTCCTGTTTTACTTACCCTAACCCCCGAGTAATTATCGATAAAACCCCGGCTTTGGACTTCATTGAGCAAATGCTCGCGTGCTTGCCTTTCGTCAGGCTCCGCGCTGAAGCGAGACTCTAGATTTATAAATTCCTGCCAATCCATCTCCCAGAGCTCTTGGGCGCGCCTATTAGCAAAAATAAAAACAGGATTAGCATGATTCTCGCGCTTGAAAACTTCGCGAGCACAAGACCAATCACTAATAAGGTTTTTGATGCTTGAATGTGATGCAATCACAGAGCGGGATTCATAGAGGTCATCATCTAAATTCTCTCCATAAAACTTCTGGTAAGATTTTTTTAGTAAATCCAAGTATGCCAGTAAATTAGGGTTTTGGTGGTTGTGCATTTTAAATAAAGTATAATATAAAATATGAACCTTAATTGCACCGATCATGGAGCCTGCCCGTCATCAGCCCTTAGCCCCGAGCAAGCGAGATCAGCTTATGCCTCGTTAAATCCTAATTGGGTTTTAGATTTTAGTGGCCCGGTCGCAAAAATTACTAGGGATTTTGTTTTTGGGACTTATAAAGAAGCTCTTGATTTTACTAATCAAGTCGCGCTTATTGCTGATGCTGAAAATCATCATCCAGAAATAACTCTCGCCTTTAAAAAAGTTAGGGTAGAGTATTGGACGCATAACGCTCAGGGATTGACTCACGTGGATTTTTCTGCGGCACAAAAAATTGATAAACTATGATAAAAACTGCAATAGTCGGCTACGGTAAATCAGCGCAGATTTTTCACTTACCTTTTTTACTAAATAATCCTAATTATCAGATCACCGCTTTTTGCTCCTCTCAAATCCAGTCGCTGAGCGAAAAATTTCCTTCTGCTCGGATTTACTCTAGGGTAGAAGATTTAGCGGCTGACAGTGATATAGATTTGGTTGTGATTTGTTCGCCTAGTTTTTTGCATTATTCTCAAGCAAAAATACTTTTAAACGGTGGTAAGAATTTAGTAGTCGAAAAACCTTTTTGTCTAAAATCCGCTCAGGCAGAAGAATTGATCAGCTTGGCTGAGCAAAAAAATCTCAAGCTGAGTGTGTATCAAAACAGGCGCTGGGACAGTGGGTTTTTGACGCTAAAAAAACTTATTGCAGACGATATACTCGGTGAAATAAATTTTTATGAGGTTCACATAGACCGCTGGAAGCCGCTTGTCCAACAGCGTTGGCGCGAAGATCCCATCGAGGGTGCTGGCATTCTTTTTGATTTGGGCGCTCATCTGATCGATCAAGTTATTAGTGTCATGGGCGAGCCTGAAGCTATCAGCGCAGATAAGCTCGCTCAGCGCCCTGGCGCCCTGGTGGAGGATTACTTTCATTTGGTTTTTAAGTATCCCTTGAAACGCGCGATTATCCACTCTTCTAGCCTCGCGCAGACAAGTCCTTTTTATATTTTGGTTCACGGTTCAAAAGCAAGTTTTTTACATCTTGCTATGGATCCGCAAGAAGCCCTTCTAAACCAAGGGCTCGCCCCTGGCTTGCCCGGATGGACAGGTCTTATTCCAGGCTCGTCTTTTTTGTTTTCTAATAAAAACGGCTCCCTGATTAAGTCCAAAATCGACTCTGTGCCAGGCTCCTATAGCGAGTTTTATGACCTTATGTTCGAGTCTTTATCTCAGGGCGCGCCTGTGCCTGTCTGTCCCAGAGAAGTTTTGAGGAGTATTAAGATTTTGGAGGGGTTGTAAATAATTAGCATTTGGCGAAACAATATCGGCTATTATGTTTAATTGTGAGTGGGCGAATTTCATTAAATTCTATAAAAAAAGAATTAGATGCAAGTTTTTCTTTTGATACTTATAAAAAAATCAAAAGAAGAAATACTCAGAGCTATTACGCATTTACATTCTAGCTTTCAAAATAACTTCTATAGTTTTTTTAGAGCCTTAGATAATTTCTTCAACACACGAAATTCTAAACATAAAGTACCAGTTTATTCTCTAATTAGAGCTAACTTTCAAGCTGATGAGATACCTTACGTAATAAATTTTTTGAATAAAACAGTAGGCTTGGATATTGCTAAATCTAAAATTAGTGTTTCTGAAAATAACCAATTATATCAAGCAGGTTTACTACATTGGGGATCTAATGACTGTTACTCTAAGCCCATCATTAATCATTTTAATCCTGACGAAAATTCATTTGCGCAGGTTGAGATGATTAAACCGTCATCAAGATCCGTTTATGCTAAAGATGCCTATGATTATCAAGCTATCACTGGTGTTCTAGATATCCTAAATCAATTATCAAAAAAACCAAGTCACCAAGATTTTATATCTTATTTCAAGTCATTAAAAATCAATGTAAGGAAATCTCTACAACATTCCTTACAAAGTCCAGAAATTTTCTCTAAAGAAGTTTCTTACTTTAAGGTGTTTAATGAGGATCAGCATTTAAACTGCATTGTTAATGGTGATTTCGTGATCTTGCCAATTGATGAATGTGACGAAGACAATATGGACTTTATTCAAGAACTACTAGAAAACAAACAGGACTATTATACTCCTGTCTATATTAATCAAGATTTTAATTCTTTCAATATACGTGATTGGAACCCATATTCTTATCAATTAGATAAAACTTATTTAAGAGGCTTTATGGTGCTTTCACGCTCGATATTAGAAAAAATACAAGATCCTAAAAGTTTTTATGCTTTATATAAAGATTTTGTAACTCTACCTAATACTCACGAGAGCGCTCAAGAAATTGTTAAATCAATTTCTTCTATAGTATCTCCTAAGGAATCTTGTGCTGTAAATGTATTTTTATTTAAATCTAAATTTGGTGGAGATGATGACCACGATTGTTTTACGCCAGTACCTAACCAACCACATGCTAAAAAAACTGACATTTTCTATCAAGCCGCCTGAGTCATTAGGCTGGAACCCTCTTCTAAATTGGTTTTGTGTAAGTTCGTGATTGGATCGCTAGCGTTGATTGGTTTGTTTGTTTTTTGCGCTAAGTCAGTATCATGGTATTGAATTTTTTCACCTTCGTCTGATTTAGAGCTTGTACGGTGCAGATAGAGCCCGACACCGATGTTATAAGCAGACATAGAGAAATTGCTCCAAGGCAGAATGATATTGAGCATTTTTTGTGGAATGAATCTCTGGACTATATCCATAAAAGTATTTAACGCAAGGAAAGGCGCACTGACACTGTATCCTGGATCTGGGTGCCCGAATATCGCCACATCAGCTACCGCGCCGCCCAGATTTCGCAAGGTCCCTCCAATTTTATAAAGAATATTTTTGTTCGCTTTACCCAAATAACCCAGTATGGATCCAAGTATCATCAGATACCCGCTAACAGCGTCGGTGTGCCCTTTATCGCGCTCTTTATCACCT
>JBILGG010000104.1:0-5165 GCA_044351165.1 Candidatus Caenarcanales bacterium
ACCCTTCCCGTAGCCCTTACTATAAAAACCATATTGATCTTTCCCCTCATTATTTTGTCCCAGATGCACAAAAATAGTTTTTTCATTGGTTAATTGTTTTTGTGTGAGGCCAGCCGCTCTTAAACGAATGTAGTTAGATGCATCGCCAGTATTCATTTCTGAACTTTGAACATGTTGAGAGCTGCTTGATGTTGAAAACAAACTTCTATTACTAACCACGCCCGTTCCGAAACCCAAGCCATTAGAAACTTCTGTTGACGTTGTCTTTTCACCAACTGTCACTCCAGCCGCTCCATTTCTCCCTGGTAGAGTTACTCCATTAAAAGCCTTCCTAGCTTGCTGATCGCCCAAAGTAACTTCATCCTCTGTAACTACTCCATTGTTATCTTTCTCAGCCGCTTTTCTAAATCTGCTGATTCTATCTTCTGCTGTACTAAAATTTATTGCTACTGAGTCGCCCATAAAATATTCCTTATACTCAAATTTGATAACAAAAGTACGTTAAATTTTAGTTAAATGGTTTATCTATCAGAATTTTCTATTATGAATAGCCTTGGAATAATTCATAAAACCCAATCAAAAAGGGAGCGAAGCTCCGTTTTTTTGTGCTTAAATATAGCTATGGGATTTTTCCAGAATATCCTAAATAAATTTAGCAGTAAAAACACTTCACAAACTAATAATGTTGCTGAGAAGGAAGCTGACGAAATTATAACTATTGATTTTGTTGATGATTTGGAAGCTAATTTAATCAGATCGGATCTTGGGGTAAAATTGGCTTGTGATTTTTGTGACCAGTTAAAAAATCGCCTGCAAAAAAATGAAATCAAAAAATCAGAGCTTCCCCAATTCCTTAAAAGTTTTCTATTGGCGGCATTTGCCAAAATCAAAAATCAAGATGAGCTGTTCAAGCTAAATTTGGACAAGAATAATCTTAATATTCTATTGATAGTAGGGGTCAATGGAGTCGGAAAAACTACAAGTATAGGCAAAATCGCGGGCTGGCTCAAGACAAACGGGCATCGAGTCTTGGTTGCCGCAGGAGACACTTTTAGAGCCGCCGCCGAGGAGCAAGTAGATTTTTGGGCTAAAAAAGCCGGGGTGGAGCTCCTGAGGCTTGAGGAAGGCGCAAAATCAAGCACTGTCGTTTTTAAGGCACTTGAGAAAGCTAAAAATGAAGGTTTTGATGTACTGATAATTGATACGGCTGGCCGACTCCAAAACAAACAAAATCTTATGGATGAGTTAGCTAAGCTCAAACAGGTCATCCAAAAAAATAGTCCTGCTAATACTAAGCAAGAGACCATGCTGGTACTCGATGCGACGACAGGGTCCAACGCTCTTCTTCAAGCAGAAAAATTTAACGAGGTCGTAAGTTTGGACTCAATTATTCTTACTAAGTTTGATGGGAGTGCTAAGGGCGGTATGGTTTTTGCGCTTGCTTATGAATTTGGTCTTCCGGTAAAGTTCATCGGTGTGGGCGAGAAGCTCGAGGATCTAAAAGAATTTGATCTGGATGAATTTACAAGTAAGTATTTTAATAACTAATTTTATATAATGATAAATAATCAATTTTATAAGCGTTTTTTTTACTACACACTCTGCTGTTTACCGGGGCTTGGGTTTTTGATTCATCGAATCCGCTTCACGCATTTTAATGTCGATGAGTTTCAGCATACCTATCTTGCGTGGGCAACTACTCACTTCGATATGATTCAATACCGAGATTTTTGGGATAACCATGGAATTCTCTATACGCTTTTCAATAGCGCGATTCTAAAAATATTTGAGCCCGAGGTCGGAGTGCCCGCCATCATGCTGGAGAGATACGCCAATCTATCGCTCTTGATAATTGGGTTTTATTTATTGTTTGAAGTATTTTATGAGCTTAGTTCTAAACTTCATTATGCCTCTCTTGGAGTTTTGTTTTTTAGTTATGGGCTTATTTCCCAAAAAGGTATTGAAGTTAGACCTGATAATTTACAATGCATATTTTTGTATTCAGCTTTATTACTGCTATTCAAGGCTCTCAAGCGAAGAAACAATAAACTTGCTTTTGTCGCTGGCTTATTTATCACATTAATGCTGATGACTAATTTAAAATCAATTTCAGCATTGATGGGAATTGGATTTGGGCTGATAGTGGCTCTTGCTTGCGAAAGATCCAAAAGCTTAATGAGTTTGATTCTCTGGCTGGGAGCGGGGATACTGAGCGGGCTTGTGGTATTTGCACTTGGGTTTTTGAGCTGGGGGATTCTGGATGACTATGTTAATTGGAATATGATTTTTAATCTTGGCTGCACGCAGTTTGGGATGTGGGCAGCTAATAAGTATGCTCTAGTTAAATTTTTTGGTGACCAAAATCTCTTACTTAGCTTAGCTTGTATTTGTTCAGTAATAGTTTTTTTTATAAGTTCGTTGGGAGATATCAAAAATAAAAAATATGAAAAAATAATTCTATCCTCGATAATTATCTACTGCATTATAAGCCGATGTATATATGTTTTTTGGATTCAGTTTGATTTGATATATTTCTTGATTGCATGCTACATATTAAGCAGCATATTATTCAGCATGATTGAAATTGCCAATAGTTATCTGGTGAAAAGTTTATTTTGGTTATTATTGCTCACGGTATCTCTATCAATTAGTTTTATTTATTATGCCAAATTATTAAATGATTGGAATATAAGAAAAACATATTTTGCATTGGTGGACCTAAGATTCAAAGATATTAACAAATACATTAAACCCGGAGAATACACGGATTATTTTTTAAATAAAAACTGCCCAGGCTATGGATTTACAAGGAATCTCTCTTATTTAATGCAAAAATTTGATCAAACAATCTATCTTTGGGAGCAAATAGAAGGTAAGGAGATCTACGGTAAAAATTATATAGAAGAACTTAATAGAAAGAGAGTGCGTCTCTTAATAGGCACACCAGTCGGAGTAGCCAGTACTCAACATGAAATTACAATCAAGTATATTTATACAAACTATAAATACTATAATTGTATCTGGGAGCGGGTTACGCCGTTTACTAATTAACTATGATAAGAAACTTTTCTAAAAATATTTTTTATAGGTTGCTCTTTTATAGTGTTTGCTTGATACCTAGCCTTAGTTTTTTTGTATCAAGAATCAAAGTATCAAAATTTAACATAGATGAATATCAGCACACGTATTTAGCTTGGGCAACTGCAAATTTTGACATGGTTCAATACCGTGATTTTTGGGATAATCACGGTATCCTATACACTCTTTTTAATACACTTGTCTTGAAATTGTTTAAACCTGATGTGGGTGTGACAACATTCATGCTCGAAAGATATTGTAATCTTATACTTCTATTAATTAGCTTTTATATTTTATTTGAAATTTTCTACGAGTTAAGCTCAAAGATTCATTACGCAAGTTTTGGTGCTTTGTTTTTTAGCTATAGCATGATTTCACTTCACGGAATTGAAGTTAGACCTGATAATTTACAATGTGTGTTTTTATATTCGGCATTATTGCTAATTTTAAAAGCCCTTAAATCAAATAATAAAAAACTATCCTTTGGAGCTGGGGTATTAATGGCTTTAATGCTGATGACTAACCTAAAGTCATTATCAGCATTTGTCGGCATTGGTTTTGGTCTTACTATAAGTTACTTACTTGAAAGATCAAAAGAGAAAGCTTATCTGATTTTAAACCTTAGTTCTGGACTATTTTTGGGGCTTTTGATTTTTATTATTAGTTTTGCTAAATGGGGAATTTTAGATGACTATATCAAATGTAATATTATTTACAATTTCAAATTTACCTCATTGAAATATTTCTTAATGAATAAAGAAGCAATGTGGGTAATTTTTGGAAATCAATACTTACCTCTTAGTATAGCTTGTTTATCTGCCCTATTCTTTTTGTGTTACGAAGCTTACCAAAAAACAAAAATAAGAAATTATCAACATCTAATTTTAGCTTCAATGATTTTATATTGCCTCATCGGTCGAACTATTGTTTTACTATGGGCCCAATTTGATTTATTATATTTACCATTGCTTTGCTGTTATTTAAGCTATATAATATTTATTTTTTTTGAGAAGATCTATAAAACCAAATTTTTTTCATTTCTGTTCAAAACTTTTAAACAGTTGGGATGTGAAATGGCAATATTTTATTAGAACAGACACTCGTTTTAAAGACATAAATAATTTTCTAAGACCAGGAGAATATATAGATTACTACGCTGGTAACTGTGCTGGGCTTGGATTTGTTAGGAATTTATCACATTTTATACTTAAAGACAGAGAAAATATCTTTATGTGGGAAAGTATAGAAAAAAAAGAAGTTTACAATAGGTATCACATTAGCGAATTGAATCGAAAGAAAGTCAGATTAATTATTGGTACACCTATAAAAATTTTTAGAACACCTCATCAAGATGTGAAAAATTATATTTTTAAAAATTACAAATACTATGATTGTATCTGGGAGCGGGTTACGCCGTTTACTAATTAAAAATGTTTTTAGCAAAAAATATCAAAAATAATTTATTACTGAGAATATCTTTTTACACCTTGGTTATGATTCCGGCAATTATGATTTTTGTCGAAAAAATCAAGTCTAATAAATTCAATGTCGATGAGTTTCAGCACACCTATCTAGCCTGGTCTACAGCTTTTTATCATCATCTGCAATACCGCGACATGTGGGACAATCACGGTATTTTATACACAGTGTTTAATAGCTTGGTTTTAGGAATATTTAAGCCTGTAGTCGGTGTGCCAGCTTTAATGCTGGAGCGTTACGCCAACCTCGTTATCTTAGTGATTGGGTTTTACATTCTGCAAGAAATTTTTTATCAAATCAGCTCCAAGTTTTACTCGGCAAGTTTAGGTGCTTGGATTTTTGCTTTTAGTATGCTAAGTGTTAAGGGTATCGAAATCAGACCGGATAATTTACAGTGCTTGTTTTTGTATTCGGCTCTATTACTGCTTTTCAGAGCTTTTAAAATCAATTCACTACGACTGATTTTTTTCTCAGGTTTTTTTATGAGCCTTATGCTGATGACTAATCTAAAATCCGTATCAGCCCTAATGGCTGTCTCAACCGGGCTTTTGATTATATGTTTCAGACGTGGTAATTTTAATTTTTTAGCGAATTGGGTTTTTGGTCTG
>JBILGG010000160.1:0-4026 GCA_044351165.1 Candidatus Caenarcanales bacterium
CATAACTAATTGAGCTATCGTTTAGCTTAAGCTTGGCAAGTGCTTCTTTTAGATCCTCATACTCAGCGCTATCTACCGGATACAATCCACAAAACACAACCGGCATCGCTTGTTTGTAACCAGGGATAACATCAGAGCAAGGATTAGCTTGGGTGGTAATTGTGTCACCGACGATGTTTTGGATTTCTTTAATTGAACAAGCTATATAACCGACGTCGCCTGCTTTTAGAGTGTCCACTTGTTTTTTATTAGGAGTTCGGTATCCAAGCTCTACTACTTGATAGTTTTTATTAGCTTGCATAAATTTTATATCTTCAAGTCTCGAAACCTTACCTTGCATAATTCTTGCATAGGCGACAATTCCAAGATAGGAATCATAATAACTATCAAACACAAGAGCTTTTAAAGGTTTGTTGATCTCACATGGAGCCGGTGGAATCCGCTCTATGATAGCGTCTAAGAGCTTGTCGATATTTAGTCCAGTCTTAGCACTGATCTCAATAGCGTTACTACAATCCAGTCCCACTATCTCTTCGATTTCTTTTTTTACACGCTCCACATCAGCGCTCGGAAGATCGATTTTATTGAGGACAGGAATAATTTCTAGATTATGCTCAAGAGCGAGATAAACATTAGCAAGTGTTTGCGCTTCTACTCCTTGAGTGGCGTCCACCACCAGCAAAGCCCCTTCACAAGCGGCAAGTGAGCGTGATACTTCATATGTAAAATCCACATGCCCGGGAGTGTCAATAAGATTAAGAACATAACCTTTATATTCCATACGCGCCATATTTAGCTTGATGGTAATTCCGCGCTCGCGCTCAATGTCCATACTGTCAAGGACTTGTGATTGCATTTCACGAGCAGAGATAGTTCCGGTCGCCTCAAGTAATCTATCAGCAAGGGTAGATTTCCCATGGTCTATGTGAGCGATAATAGAGAAAACTCTCGTTTTTGAGTCAGAATGAGGCACTTATAAATTATATATCAATTATCATCCACAGCTTCTATCGACATATACGATGTTTTGCCAGGGCTCGATTCAATAGCTTTATTAAAATCTGTTACCTGTAAATTCTCCCTGAAATAAGGGTTTTGGTCTTCTGTAGGACTAAAAAATTCATTATTTTTTGAATTTTTATCTTCGTCTCTAATTTCTTTAACAAGTTCTTTATCTTTTTCCATGTTTTTAAGAGCTGATTTACCCTCTTGACGAACAGTTGTTAGCAAAGATGAAATTTGGTTATAAAGCTGATCTAACTCACTTTCAAGAATATTTTTAGTTTGATCTTTTTCGGTAAGAAGGTTTCTTGCTGTAACCGCATCTACCTTAGCTTCGTTATAGTTAGATTTTGACAAATCAAAGTTTGATTGAGCGATGCTGAAAATTTCTTTTAATTCTTTATAGGCTTCTTGATCAATAACTTCAATTTTTGAGCCCTCCAGTTCAAGCACAATTTTTGGTGGGTTATCAAGATTTGTTTGTGCGTCTGTAAATTTTAATTCATGCTGATTTAAAATGTTTTGCTTTAGAGATAAAATAGACTCCTTAGTAGTACTTTCATCTTTATGCATCTGACTAAGAGACTCAGCATCTCCCATGAGTTGGTTAATCTCTTGCATCATACTAATAGTTTTTTGTAATTTAGAATCGAAGTTTGTTTCAGACATAGCGACTATAATTATTAATAATCTAGTTTAAAATTTAGTTAAGTGTATATAATTTTGGGATATTTAGGATTTGGGAATTATGGTGATGAACTGCTTGCTGGTTTATTAGAATCTAGATTAACGTCTAAATACGGCTCAGAAACATCAATTAAACGCCTATCTTCTAAAGTTTCTATCCTCAATCATATAAAAGCTCTTTTGAGCTCCAAAAAAATCTTGGCTGTAGGAGGTATGTTTCAAGACTTGAGCGGGCCCTGGTCAATTTACTATTACTCTTTTGTAATAATTATCGCTAAATTACTCTCAAAAGAAGTAATTATTTTTGCTCAAGGCATCGGTCCTCTCCAAAGCCCGTTTAATAGATTTATTACACATCAAATTTTCAAGCTAGCTAATCAAATAAGCGTTAGAGACGAAGATAGCTCTAGGTTCTTAAATGAATATAGTTTAGCTCACACCCTAGTCACCGACTGGGCTTGGACCTTAATAGAAGAAATTGATAATATAGACATCGATAAATTTACCAAGCTAAAAAACAAATCTATTTGTATAGCTCTTCGAGATTCTAAATTTATCAGTGATGATTTTTTGCAAAAACTTGCAAAGCAAATTGAAAGTCTCGGAAAAAATATAATTTTTCTAGAGATGCAAGATGGGGATCACCAGGTAAATTTACGTTGTAAGCATTTCATAAAAACCAATCTGGAATTGGCTTTCATAAGCGCAAAAGATTTTAGCCCTCAAGAGCTAATTTATTTATTCAAAAACTATACTTCATCAATTTATACTATGAGATATCACGCTGGTCTTATTGCTAAAATTGCAGAGATAGAAATCAATCTCATAGATTGTGATCCCAAAATAGTAAGCTTATCTAAGCAAATCTCTGAAAATACGCTTGATGAGCTACTTCTAAAGGCTAAACTCAACGAAAAGCTACTATGAAAACTGCTTGCCTTTGATTTTGTAGACAAGTAACAAGACTTCAGCAACTGCACGATAAAGATCAGCAGGAATTTCTTGATTTAATCTAACCAGCCTAAATAAAGCACGTGATAACGGAATATTTTCTATGACGGGAACTCCATAAGATTCTGCTATCTCTATAATCTGCTCAGCGAGTAGATCTGCGCCTTTTGCAATAACTTTTGGAGCTTTATCCATTTTTTCATCATACTTAACAGCAAGAGCTACGTGATCTGGATTTTTTACAACGAAATCGGCTTCGGGCACTTGAGCCATACCACCTCCGCCGCCGCCCATGGCAATCTCTCTTTGTTTTTGACGCCGTTTAGATTTAATAAGAGGATCACCCTCGGTATCTTTATACTCATCTTTCATTTCTTTAAAACTCATTCTTTGGTCTTTTAGAAATTTCCAGCGCTGAAAAATATAATCAATAATTGCAACTGCAAAAAGTAAAATAGATGTCTTATAAAAAAACTCCCACAAAATAACCGAAACCACTATAAATCCAGCGAGCTTATGCGAAGCTTCAATAGTACCTAATAGCTGAGTCATATGCTCAGAAACCACATCCCAAGCGATATAGCCGACCACAAAGACTTTTATTAATCCCTTACCAAGTTCAAAAAGAGATTTGACATTAAACATGTTTTTTAGACCTTTAATTGGATCAAGTTTTTCGAGCTTGAATTGCAGAGGTTCAGTAGTAAAAATTATTCCGCCTAACTGCAGAACTTCCATCACAAACCCAATCAAAGAGAGAGCTACCATTGTAGGAATAATTATGATAATCAATGCACGCCAAGCATGGAAGTTTATAAAATTACCGCTCACTTTATCAAAATTAGGAATTTCACTCCAAAGAGATTTGCAAAGCTCCATGAGAGTCTTAAAAGCTAAATTTCCAAAGCTAAACAATAAAACAAATCCAACTATCATTACAGCGAGTTGAGTCAGATCTTTACTTTTAAAAACATTACCCTTTTTACGCTGTTCTTTAAGTTTGTGCTGAGTAGCCTCAAACTGTTTATCATCATTATCTTCATCACCAGCCATGGATTAATTACAGTTTACTATGAAAAAGTTAAGGATTCACAAAAAGCAAAGTTTTGAGAACGTATTTTCTAGTGTATCCCTAATATCCTGGTTGATAAATCATCTCAGAAATAAAATTATCAATATTTTCAGGCTCTTGCATTTGAGCAAGCCCTTTCCGGAAGGCTTTTTGGGCGACAGCAACAGCGATCGCAAGAGAGACTTTTCTGATTTCAGTTAGCCTTGGGTACATAGTGCCGTGGTTTAGATCTTGCTCTGTGACCATATTAGCAAGAGTTTTAGCCGCCTCAAGAAACATATCATCAGTAATAGAAGATAAACGGCAAGCAACGG
>JBILGG010000105.1:0-5098 GCA_044351165.1 Candidatus Caenarcanales bacterium
CTCAAAGGTGCTTCTGGACTCAAAAGCTGAAGTGCGGTTTTTGCTTTTAGGGCTTTATCTTCGGATTCGGCTTCGTCTATATCCTTGCCGTGGCGAGCGAATTCTGAAATCACAGAAACTTTATTATCCTGGACTTCTATTATCCCGCCCAAAACAGCTACTAGATCTTGCGAGCCGTCTTCTCTGGTGTAGCGCATTGGCGCCGATTTTAGCTTAGATTTTAGCGCCATATGATTATTTAAAATTCCGATTTCGCCAGTTTCGGTAACAGCGATCAACTGAGTGATTTTATCTTTAAGTAAAACCCCTTCTGGTGTGATTAATTCAAATTCAAAAGCCGTTTGTGTCGCCATAATATTAAGTATAGCATTTTTGGCTGAACTCTACTATATTTATCTACGTGTCTAGAAAATTTATAGCGATATCTTTAGTTTTTTTCCTACTGGGATTGGGATTATTACAAGTATCAGCTAATACGGAGCATGTGTCTATGAAGGGTGTCAAGTTTATTAAATCGTTTGCCGGAATTGATGAGTATCAATTAGATAATGGGATGAAAATTTTGCTCAAGCCCAATATCAATACGCCTATGATCTCTTGGCAAGTTTGGTACAAAGTCGGAAGCCGTAATGAAAGCCCGACGCTGACTGGCTTGGCGCACTATCTCGAGCACATCATGTTTAAAGGGACGCAAGTCTTCGGCAAGGGGCAAATCGCTCAATCCATCCAGCTTAAGGGCGGAATTTTTAATGCCTTTACTGGTGATGATTACACGGCGTATTTTGAGAATTTTTCGCCAGAGAATCTGGAGCTGGCTATTAGATTGGAAGCCGACCGCATGAGAAATTCTCGAATCGATCATAATGAAGTCGAGCTCGAGCGCAGTGTGATTGTCTCTGAACTGGAGGGTAATAAAAATTCTCCGCAAAATATTTTATATGAAAGCCTTAGAACCACTGCTTTTGATGTGCATAACTACAAAAACCCGGTCATCGGCTGGCGCCAAGACCTGGATAATATAAACTCAAAAAATATGCGTGAGTTTTATAACACTTACTACTCGCCTGATAATGCAGTTGCGATTCTTGTTGGTAATTTTCAGACCAAAAATGCTCTTGATTTAATCAATAAATATTTTGGTAAGTATAAAAAATATTCTGGTACTCGAGCTCAAGTACCTCAGGAACCCGCTCAGCAAGCGCAGAAAAAAGCAATTATCCGCAACGGCGGCTATTCTAAAATCCTCGGTATGGCTTTTCACGTGCCGGAATTCAAGCATAAAGATAGTTTTGCGCTTAGTGTGATTTCGAATTTTGTGTTTAGCGGAACCTCATCTAGACTCTATCCTAAGCTGGTTGACTCGGGGCTCGCCGTTTCGGTTTCTGGTGTGCCTGAAAGTAGTATCGATCCTAGTATTTTTAGAATTATCGTTACGCTCAATCCTGAAGCGGACATCCAAGAAGTAGAATCTATTATAAACGCTGAATTAGAGGACATAAAAAATAACGTAAGTCTTGAAGAGCTCAATCTCGCTAAGGCTCAGGAAGAGGCTTCTTTTATTTATCAGCGTGATGGAGTTTATGAAGAAGGAATGCAAATAGGATACTTCGAAGCGATTTCTAGTGATTGGACTAATTATGCTCGCTGGGTAGATGATATTAATAAAGTAAGTATCGAAGATGTTAAGCAAGCTGCTAAAAAATATTTTGTGCCCAATAATTTGACGAGTGTCTATTTACTGCCTGAAGCAAGTTCAAGCTCACTAACAGAGCCGGTCGTAGAGCTTCCAGAAAAAGTAGAAGCTTTTTACGGGGCTACAGAAGTCGAGCCTTTAAGCCCAGAAAAACTTAAATATCTTATGAAAATTACTGAGCCGAAATTCTCCAAAAAATTCTTGAGCAAATCCTCACTAGATCTGGATTTTAAAAAAATCGAACATAGCAATAAAGCTATAAAAGTTTATTTAAGAGAGGATCATGACCTTCCTCTTGTTTACATGAATGTCTATTATTATGCTGGTGCGGTGAATGATCTTAGCAAGCAAGGGCTTGCCTATCTCACGAGCGAAATGCTTTCGCGCGGTACTCTAAAAACAGATAAATATACTATTTCTAAGCTTCTTGATCTTTATGGGGCGGATATTAGTTTTAGCGCGAACACCGAATCAGCTAAGCTCAGCTTCTCTACTGTTAGTAAAAATCTTGATAAGGTTCTAGATATCTTGGTTGAAACCCTCAATGAGCCTGAGTTTGATCCTGAAGAGCTTGAACGTCTTAAGGTGCAGGTGATATCTCGGCTGAAGCAAGAAGATGATAGCCCGTCTCAAATAGCAAGGCGAGAAATTTCTCGTTTGATTTATCCTAAAGATCATCCTTTTTTTACTTATACTATCCAAGAGCGGATCGAGTCGGTAAAAGCAATCACCATCGAGGATATAAAGGATTACTACAAAAAATACTATAATCCAAAAAATCTTTTGGTGTCTTTTGTCGGGGATATCTCTCCTGAAAAAGCCTCGGGCATTATAACCAGATGCTTTGAGAACTGGAATTTAACTACAAGTAGCGGCGATAAAATTAGCCTCGAGCAAATCTCTACTAATCTAAGACCCGTTATTGCTAATGCGCCCTTAAAACCAGGTGAGCAAAGGCTTGTAACCATGGATGATAAGCATCAAACAGAAGTTGCTCTGGCTCATGCGGCGGAAGTGACCAGAATGGATGATGATTATTATCCACTTATGATCGCTAATTTTGCTTTAGGAGGTAGTTCGTTATCTTCTCGTCTTGGTACTGGTGTGCGTGATGAAAAAGGTTATGTCTATAATATAAGATCCGGTTTTGATGCGGGTATCGGCGCTGGCATGTTTAAAGTTGTGTTAGGCGCTAACCCCAAAAATGTCCAGGATGCTATTGCATTAACCAAGCAAATCATCACCAAATTTTTACAAGAAGGAATCACAAAAACTGAATTAGATGTAACTAAATCTTACTTAGTGAATTCTTTTGCGCCGCGTAATCTTTCAAGTAACGAAACCATAGTCGAAACCCTCTCGCAGATTCAGCTCTATGAATTGGGTGATAACTATATAAAAACTTATACAGATAGAATTAATTCAATTACTCTAGAACAAGTAAATTCTGCCGCTAGAAAATACATTAAGCCTGAAAATCTTAGTGCTGTGATTGTAGGTCCGCAAGCTCCAGAGCAAAATCCCTGATTCTCTCTCTCGATGATAAAAACCTTATGCCGAGTGCGTCCCAGGAGTACTCAAGCTGGTTGGTGTTGCCAGCATCTATCCAGCAGTAGATCTTGTAATCGTAATCTTGGCTTAAAGGGTTTTTGATTTTTTCGATATTTAGCTCGAAGCTAGGATCACTAGGCTGAAAACAAAAAACTTTTTGTTCAGTTTCAAGAAAACGCAAAACATCATCAGTAAAGGTTTTGAGCTCGCTTACAGGATCGATAACAAAAGCAAACTTCCCAATTTCGCCAATAGTGCCTAAATAGGTTTGGGTTTTTTTGTGCTTGGAGCTAAACACGCGCGAGTGCTCGCCAGCGTGAAAAATTATTCTGTAGTTTAACCACGTTTCGTTTTTTGAAACTTCTTTTTCTAAGAGTTCGATCTCTAAACTTAGTTTAGCGTTCGGATCTTGGGCGTCACTACTGGATTTAAGTACAGGCATTTATAATCTCCTCAGCGACTAGCTTAGCGGTTTCTAAACCAGTAAGCGATCGCCGGAATTCGTTTAGTAAGGATTTTTGCTGGTGGTAATAAGTAGAGAAAATTTCACCAGGATTATTTGATAAGAAATTTTCTGTTTCTCGGATGAAATTTTGCTCGGTGGCGGAGTATTGTAAGAATTCTTTTACTAGATCTTTTTGGTTAATAATATTCGCTAAGCCAGCTTTAGTCGTGGTTCTAAAAAACAAATAACAAATATAATTTATAAAATTAGATTTATAAGCTAAAAAATGCGGAGTGCCATAAAGCGCCGCTTCAAGAGTAACAGTGCCAGAACAGAGCCAGAGTAAATCTGCCCCGCTTAAAAGCTTATGGTTATTGGATTTGGAGCCGTCTATCATTTGGATGCCGGAGTCTTGCTTGTAGCCATATTTATAAAAAATATCTTCGCTGAGATTCTGGGCTTTTGCAATAATAAACTTAAATCTTTTATCAGGATGTCTTAAGGTCAGTGATCGAGCTGAGCGGAGCATGATGGGGAGCATGTATTGGATTTCGGATTTTCTGCTTCCTGGAAAAAGTCCGACCAAGATTTCATCGAAGTTCGCGAAATCTTGTTTTTGGGCTGGGGCTTGAAGGCTGATGGCGACAGGGTTTCCGACATATCGATAAGGGACTTGAGCTTGTTGGTAGAGGGCTTGCTCAAAAGGTAAAGTGCATAAAACTTTATCAATATTTTTTTTGATTTTTTTGATGCGCCAAGGTCTTGATGCCCAGAGCTGAGGCGCTATATATTCATAGATAGGTTTTTTGAATCCAGATAGCTTAAGTGCGCGTGCTAGCTCGAGATTAAAACCGCTATAATCTACTAGCAGAACTAGGTCTGGATCGAGCTCTAGGATTGAGTCTGAAATTCTTTGTTTTAGCTTAAGGATAGCGCTTAGATTTTTTACTACTTCAGTCAATCCCGAAAAACTATAATTCTTGTAATCAAACAGTACTTTTACACCGCGCTCCTCAAGAGCCTTAGACCCAAAAGCATAAATCTGAATTTCTGGATGATGCGCTTGGAGCTCTTCTACAACCCTGCAGGCATGCGCTTCTCCGCTATATTCTCCGCAGCTTATGAAAACTTTTGGTATTTTTTTTGTCAAGATTTCAGCTCCGCTGATACTTGCTCTCTTGCTATAGCTTGCATCTTGTTGAAGGTGTTTATAAAACCATTAGCGCGGGACGCTGTCAAGGTCTGGGATAGACCCATGCCTTCGATAAATTCTGGATTTACCGCAAGCACCTCTTGGGGACTAATTCCGCTCAAACCCTCTACCAATAGAGCAAGTAAGCCTAAGACCAGGTGTGAATTTGACCAGCCGCGATAATTCATTAAGCCATTTTCTTGCTTGCCGTTGATAT
>JBILGG010000006.1:0-15538 GCA_044351165.1 Candidatus Caenarcanales bacterium
TGAAGAATAAAATGAGCCCCAAAATACTCAACCAGCCAAAAATGAATATCGAACACCAACTTATCAAAACCATAAAAGACAGTCTGGGTCAGGCTGGCGCTGTGATTGGTGATGATTGCGCAGTTATAGATTTAAGCGCAGGCAAGTATCTTTTTTGCCTTGATAATTTTACAGAAAACACACATTTTAGTTATGAATATTTTAGTGTCGAGGATATCGGCTGGAAGTCGCTTGCTGTAAACCTTTCAGACATTTCAGCGCACGCAGGCGATCCTCTCTTTATCTTGGTTGGCTTATCCTTAGCTCAGAACATAAGTGATAAAAACCAATGGATGAGCGAGTTTTACCGCGGATTAAACCTCTGCGCCAGTAAATTTGGTGGAGCGCAAGTAATTGGCGGAGATATTTCAGCAAGCCAAGCTCTTACCAGTATCTCTGTAACCGTTATCGGCAAAGCCAATCAAGCAGACTGTTTGCGCTCGATGGCAAAGCCTGGCGATAAGATTTTTGTGACCGGAAAATTTGGAAATAGCGCAAGCTTTTTATCCGGGGCCCGCCAAGAACCCGATAACAAAAAATATCATCTCAGACCCGAGCCACGACTTGAGCTAGCTAAAAATCTTATGCAAGTCAATTCCCGAGCGGCATTGATGGACTCTAGTGACGGGTTGGTAGCGAGCCTTTATGAGATAGCAAGCCAGAGCAAGGTAAATCTAGCGATCGACCTAGAAGCCGTTCCCAGAGATGGTTTTGTGACTCTTGAGCAAGCCTTATACGGGGCCGAGGATTACGAATTAGTGGCCTGCGCGCCGAAGGCTCCCGCTGGTTTTAAAGAGATTGGGGTTGTAGTAGAGTGCTCTCAAAACCCGAGAGTTTTTGACTTAAGTCAAAAACTTTTAATCGAGCAGGATAAAATTTACAAGCATTTCTAGGGGCTTCTCTTTAGCGAAAACACTGGCTCCAGCCCGAGGATTATAAAAAAATCCTAAATACTAGTATTTTCTAAAAACCCTTCTGGAAAATACGTATTACACCAGCCCCAAAGTGCTAATATTGTATATGTATTAACGCACCAATTGATACAAACGGTTAAACGGTTACGGTGATAAACAACACATTACTACCTCACTCAGAGTACTCCTCAGGGGTCAAGTCCTTAGATACTCAGTCTGCCGAAAAAAATTCTTCAGCTAAGACCAGCGCGCCTTCCAATACTAAATCATCAGACCAAAAGCTTCAGTGGTACGACAATATTATTTCATTTAAGAAAAAAGCCAAAGAGCCCGAAAAAGGTGCTTTTGTTGTTGGGATATTTAATGACGTTTTTAAGAATGTCGCCAAAATTTTAACGGGATCCTTGCTGACCGACACCATCAAAACGCTCAATAAAAACGGAGATCTAACCTGGCAACAAGCCATCTACAAAACCCTCGTAGACAGTGGTCCATCGAGAATTCTAACCGATGTTGTAAGTACATTCGCCGTTAGATTTCTAAATGGTAATCATAGCTTCCTTGGCTTATTCAAGCTTCCGTATATCGCACCTGAGTTATCCTCTCAAATATTTGCCTTGCCTTGTGTAACCTTCTCTCGAGCGATGACTCAAAAACAAAACGTTAACTCTATCTCTACGCAAGACAATATGAGCGACGAAAACAAACTAATCAAGCAAAAAATTATAGAAAACAATCATCCGTTCTACCAGCTCAGCAAGTGGCTCAGCAAAGGCTTCGGGACACACATAAAACCTTACGTAGATCAATCACTGTCAGCGATTGGCATACACTCAGGCAAGCCATTATTTGATAACGAGAACAATCCTGTTTACGAGAAACAACAAAATGGCGAAATCAAAACCAATAGCAAAGGGCAACCTATCCAACTAGAGTCCAATCCACAAATCGACATGAAACGCTTACTAGCTGTTACTGGTGGAAGCTTCCTCGGATCTTTCTTGCTGCCAAAAGGCACTACAGCTTTTGGATTCGAGGAAGCTAAATCTATACCAAGAGTTCTACTATCCATCATTACGACTTCGTTATTTAGACTGAACACTACTCTACTTCATAATGGAGTCGGCATGCACTTCAATGGCGGAGCGAACTTCGATGCTTGCCACAAAGCCAGCGTAGTCGAAAAAATGCTCGTGCCGTTCACGCAGTACGCGGCAGACGCCTTCGGTACTTACCTCAGCAAATTTATTCCATTTATGAACGGAGCAAGCTTATCAAACATACTCAGAATGATTGTCGAGATACCAGCGACCTATCTATCTAACGGCATTCTAAATGTAGCTAAAACCGATAGAATGTCTGATGATTGGACCTATCTAAGCCACAGAATCTGGAAGAGAACTTCGGATGCTATTGAAGATATAACAAGACCACTGTTTGTATTTTTATCCAAATACCTGTACGCACCGATTTTAGGAATGTTCGATCCAAAAATCCCAAATATGTACGGTGTCGATATTAGACCTGAAGCCACTCGCAACAGAGATCAACTCTCCCCAGAGATTGCCGAAAAATACAAAAGCAAAATTGGTATTTTAGGAGATCTTGGTTTTTATCTCAGTAAATCAGCAGTTATCCCGTGGGAGCTAAAAAGGTTATTCACCGAATGCGGTCAGCACTCCAGAGAAGTCGAACAAGAGCTAAAAGATAGAGTCGAATCCCAAAACCTCGAAATTCTTAAACGCAAGCTAGCTGAAATAGAAGCCAAGAAAAATCTAGAAAAAGAAACTACTCTTCTTCCGGCACAAAGTGCTCTAAAAGATTCAAAAACTAAAATAACTCAGATGGCGGCTTGAAATTAACCAGGTATTTTACAAAGGGCTTCTGCAAATTGTCTATTAGAAGAACAAAGGGTTGGAGCAGGTGTAGTAGCATTACTAGCAATAGAGGTTTTAGCTGTAGGATTATTAGCAAGATAAGTCATCACTGGTATTAATGCTGCTAGTACTAAGGACATTTTTCTCACCTTTTTGCGTGCAAGTCCGAAGAGGCTCTGGTGAACCTCTAAGGCTTACATCTAATCAACGGTTACGGTTGAACTATTAACTAATTTTTACGTGAAAGGAAGGACCGGTTAAATCTCTTCTTTCAAAACCAAGTTTGATACAGAAACTTGGAAAGATGTCAGTGACCTATTAATGTATTTCTTTAGGTTCTTACTATGATAACAGGGTTGAACCCCTATGTCTAGTCTTTACAACATTAAGAAATTATTAAATCTAAAGAAATAAATTATTGAGCTTTTGGCTTTGCCTCCCTGGTGAGAAATCACTGATTATTGGGTGCTATTATGCCTTATATGGTAAAAGCAGTTGTTTTAGCCGCAGGGCGCGGTTCTAGATTAAAATCCAAAATCCCTAAAGTTTTGCATAGGGTTTTTGATAAACCTATTTTAGCTTGGGTACTTGATAGCTTAGCAGATGTCGATCTTGAAGAAATAATTGTTATTTGCGGTTACAAGGCAGAAGAAGTGCAGGGATTTTTGCACGCTTACCCAGTTACTCAAGTTATCCAAACCGAACAGCTCGGCACTGGGCACGCACTAATGTGCGTTCGCGAAAAGCTAGAAGGCTACAAAGGCACGGTGCTAGTCGTCAACGGGGATTCACCGCTTATTCAGCCTAAGACTTTAAACAATATGATCAAGTTTCACCAAGAGAATGTTTTGGATATGTCCATATTGAGCTGTAATCTCCAAAACCCTGATGGCTACGGGCGTATAATCAGAAAAAACCACAACATCATGGCCATAAAAGAAGATAAAGATTGTAGCGAAGCAGAAAAATCTATCGTAGAAGTCAATGCTGGAGTGTATTGCATGGAATGGAACACTATCAGTAAAGGCTTAAACCATATTGGCAACAATAACGCACAAGAAGAATACTATCTTACAGACCTGGTCGGTTGGGCTTATACCCAAGGACACTCGAGCTCTACTTTTGAGCTAGAAAATCCCTACGAAGTGCTAGGAGTCAATACCAGAGAGGATTTGGCGTTAGTATTCAAACTCAAAAACGAAGCCTATCTCCAAGAGCTCATGGAGAACGGTGTCACCATCATCGATCCAGCTAGCACCATGATTAGCCCAGAAGTAGAAATCGGACGAGATACTGTAATCTATCCGGGGACTTTTATTCAGCGCCGAGTAACTATCGGCAACAATTGCGAAATTGGCCCTAATACTTATATCTATGGACCAGCTGAAATCGGCTCAGGATCTAGCGTGATCCAGTCTCACTTCTCCAGAAGTAGTGTCGGTAAAAACTGCCAGGTCGGACCTTTTGCTCATATAAGAGAAGGCTGTGACATCGGTGATAATGTGCGTTTGGGAAGTTTTGTGGAAGTGAAAAATTCTGCTATCGGCGATAATACATCAGCTTCGCATTTGACTTACCTCGGCGATGCAAAAATCAAGTCCCATTGTAATTTTGGGGCAGGGACAGTGATCGCTAATTACGATCACCGTAGCGGTCTTAAGCACGAGTGCACCATCGGAGCCAATGTCTCTACTGGAGCTAATTCTGTATTGGTCTCCCCGATTGAGATTGGCAAGGATAGTATGATCGCGGCTGGCTCTGTAGTCACCAAAAAAGTACCAGAAAACACTCTAGCTATCGCAAGACCGCGTCAGGAACATAAGCCTAATAGAGCGTTTGTGCGTAAAAATTAATCCCAAAAAAATTTTTCTGTCCATTACCCGTCGAGATGAGATGGACAGAAAAATAGCGATTGGTTGGTTTGGGAAAGTTAAACCCAAATGTTAAGTTTTTCCCCGCAGAAAGCGGCATCTAGCATGTCAGCCAGAGTGCCCCAGCCAAGCGACTCTAATGCCAAGCGAAATTTTTTACGCTTAGAATCTAATCGCTTAAGGAGATTCTTTTTTAGGGTGTTGACTTTTAGATGGCCTGATACATCTACTCGGCCCAGTAGATCAGGAATACTCTGACTTAGTTCTTTAAATCGGCTTTTCAGACCAGAAACCAGAGTGTTTTCATCTAATTTAGTCATGGTTTTATGTAGGTTACTAATTATGCTGTTGCTCATGATTATCCTATCGTAGGTATGAAGATCGGTCTAAAAACACTTTTAGAGCCTTTCTTGCGTGTTATGAACATATATAGCTATTGATTTAGATTCTTTGACAGTGATTTTAGATTTTTAAGTATTCGCTTAAAAACGATTTTTGAGGCGAAATCCGCTTAACAAAAAATATTAAGCGTCTTTGCTTATAGTTTCGTTTTGGTATTTATAAAGAACGGCAGAAACGACATTGTTGATTTTATTATTTCCAAAGCTTAAGATCCACTTCCTGTCTGGGTTTGACTTCCACATATGAGGACTACGCTTCACATTAAACTCTTCTCTGATATAAATTACTTTAGCTGAATCTGGAGTGGGCGGTTGTTTTTTTTCTTTTTTAAACCACTTATTCCAATTCTCAAACTCATCAACGACCTCTTCAACTCTCTCAGCAAGCCGTCTCCAGAGCCCATCAATGAAACCTAAAAAATCCCAGACATCTTCTTCTGAATAATCATCAAAAAGGGTATTTTTTCTTTTGGTCTTGCCCAGGCGCCTTTGACCGCGTGGTCTTAAGCCGTGAGTAAGAGCTGAGTCCTCCTCCCTGAGCGGGTCATAAGAGGTAAACTCATCTTGGATTATAAAATTATCACTCGGATTAGTACCTAAATCCAGTTCCAGATCAAGATTTTCTTGGTCTAAATCGTAATCGGCTATCAAATTAGAATTATTGCCGACGTTATTAGGATTAAGCGAAGCCGATTTCATCTTAGAGGCTCCATTAATCATCGATGGATTAAGCTCTTCAAGATACGCAGAATTTTTAGCATTTGTTTTTTGCATAGGTGTCTCCGTATTCATCTAATTTATAATAACATTATAGCACAACTATAGTGTTATCCGCACCAGCACCGAGATTCAGGGATTATCTAATCTGAGCGCCTGTGAGTTTTAGATTTTTATCGGGGGGATTTAGATTTAAGAAGCTTGTGACTGGTTAAATCTGTATGTAGGGAATAGTAGCATTTTGTATTTACGCTTGTCAAGCTTTTTTTAACATTTTTAAACTGGTCTTTTTAATTTATCATGAACCCTGAAAAATCTAATGCCAGCTTGAATAATTTTGATTTTTAACGTAGAGGCTTAGGGGTGGTTTTAAAAATTAATTTTTTTAATTAGGGTGATTGGATATTTTAAAATTCACGTGAAATTAAGAAGACCAGTTTTTTAGGGGTTCTGGCTTAGGGCTCTAGCCTAGGCATTCTTGGTCTCCACCAGTTGAAAAAGACCTTTAATATTATCTCTCATATATCTAGCATTAGATGGCTCGCGACCTTCCATGGAAGCAAATCGTTTCCCGACTGGTAAAGCTACGCTAGGTACCCCTCTAATTGATTTAATCGCTAAAGCTTCTTTCTCGCTGATAACAGCCGAAACATTATTTATGACCTGGCGAGCTTGCGCAGATTGAGCCTGAGATCCAGCTACAGACTGGGTTTGAGATAGATTCTTAGAGTTAGCATCTAGCTGAGCTAGTGCTTTATCAATAACTTTTATATCTTCGATATGACCGGCCTTTACACTTGAATCGCGCTTGGCGACAAGAGCAGAGCGGAGCTGGTCTACTTGAGAATTGGCCCCTGCGGCACTTTGATGTTTTATCTTTTCGCGTTGTTGATAAACATTACTCACGCTCTTATAAAATCAAAGCTAGTTTAAAAATCGGTTAAGGCTTTGGGGGAAATACTAGTACTTTCGGGCGGCATTAAAAATATTTTCACCAAAAATATTACATAAAATATCGGTAATCCACTCAGCGGTTTCGCCTTTTTTATCCCAAGCCTCCCGGGAAGGACAATGCTCGACGATATCGATCGAACGGAGCTTGTTTTGGCGCCTGACGCGAACGTCTATAATTCTAGCGATACTTAGAGCTTCGCGGTAGCGAAGCTGACCGAGCGAATAATTACTCACTCCGCCCAGATCCAAAGAATTTACATCCCAGATCAAATGTAGATGCTTACAGTGTTCTAGAGCATCGATCGCTTGATTAATAGCTTCAGTAACTCCAATTTCTTCTATTTGTTCCATGGTAAAAAACCTGTGCTCTTCGGCTTCCTGAGCGGATTTGTGGTTTATGGCAAAATGAACGACGTTTTGTTTTTTAAAGATCGGGGTTGGTAAATTTCTAAAATTCATTAGCTTGATAAAATCTGGATGCTTAGCTTCGCCGGTAAAGGTAAGGGCTGTAAAGGTCATCCTGTTTGCGTTCCAGCTTTTTGTAACGCGCGGAGAACTATTGCAAAAATGATTGCTAATCCAAATTATGCCAATATCATCTTGCGCAGGCGGCCCATAAAACTCAACCAAGGCAGAAACGCTAGCGATGCTCAAAGAACCGTCCCCGCCAAACACAATTGGGATGTGCCCTTCAGCTAAAGACTTCTTGACAGTGTCAGCGAGCCAATTATTTACAGTTAGGATTGCTGTTAGATTACGAATTTTTTGAGGTTCTTCCTCCACTTCAAAAGGACCAAGCGAGGGCGGATGGATTTCGCGCGCGATCGAACCGATAGCGGTTAACTTCTTAACCAGCTCTTGATTACCCAAAAAAGCATGAGCACCCTCTTGAGCGAGGTTATCCGTGCCCCCGAAGCCCCAAGGAGCCTCTATCAGGTCTAGATCCGGGCTTGGGTATTGTTGTTGCCGGATTTGGAAGATATGATCTGGATTTAGAGTGTTATTACCCACTAATATATAGCTTAACATAACTCGTTTAAGGATTCGCTGAAAAAACGAAGTTTTAGGCGGAATCCGCTTAACAAAAATTTTAAGGATCTGTTAATCCACTCCCTGAGCCAGGATTCTCTCTTGGCTCAGGGTTGAAAAATTGACGAAGTCGAATTTTTGAGTGGATCCTTAAACTGGTCTCCTTAACTTCACATGGTTTTTTAGAAATCTAAAATGGCTATTGGGATTTCTAAGCGGCGGGCTAAGGGAGTGAAGGTCCCCTTCGAAAAATTCGAATTTTCTAGTCAGGATAAAGATATTTTAAGCTTGATGATAAGTTTAGGAGAGCAGTTCAAAAAACCTTTGGTAGAATAAAAATATATGGCAATAACAGACCAAGACATCGGAACCGGACTCAAGACAGAAGATCTTGTAATAAACATGGGTCCTCAGCACCCATCGACCCACGGTGTTTTAAGACTCAAGATTACCACTCACGGTGAAATCATCACCAGCTGTCAGCCCGTGGTCGGTTATTTACACAGAGGCATGGAGTGGCTCGCTCAAAACCGCAATTACATTCAGTATCAAGCCCTTGTCGATCGTGTGGACTACCTCGCTGGAATGTCTGATTCTCACGCTTATGTCCTGGCTGTAGAAAAAATTGCTGGGCTGAAAGTCCCTCAGAGAGCTGAATACCTCAGAATTATCTGCGCTGAGCTAAATAGAATTTGCTCGCATCAATTATCCCTAGGGATTTTCATGCTCGATCTAGGAGCGATGATGGGTTTTCCTTTTTATGCTTTTCGTGACAGAGAATCGATCTTGTCATTGCTAGAAGAAATCTCTGGTCAAAGAATGATGTTTAACTATATGCGCATTGGCGGCGTGTTTAAGGACGTTCCAGAAGGCTGGCTGGGCAAGACTGAGAGCCTCGTTAAGGAAAAACTTCTTGGCTACACAGATGAGTACGAAGATATTATTAGCAATAACCCGATTGTAAAAGCTCGCACCCAAGGCGTAGGAGTAATTGACGCAAAAGAAGGCCTAGAGTGGGGTTTAACCGGTCCTAATATCAGAGCGAGCGGACATGACTACGACGTCAGACGCGACAAGCCTTATTCACTTTATTCAGAAATGGAGTTTAAGGTTATAACCCGCCCAGAAGGCGATGTCTACGCGCGCTACAAATGCAGAATCGATGAGATTAGAGAGTCTTGCAAAATCATATTGCAGGCTATCGAAAAAATTCGCGGGCTACCAGGCGGCGAGCAAGCCCAGTCAGAGACCGAGCTCCAAGCCAAAAAACTTCTACCAGGATTTAAGTGCCCAGCCGGCGAATCCTACGAAATAGTAGAATCACCGCGCGGCGAAATGGGAGTGCACTTAATCAGTGACGGCACTCAAGTGCCATACCGCCTCAAATGGCGCTCACCAAGCTGGTTCCCGACGGGGTTCTTGCCTAAGCTTGCTGAGGGCACGCCAGTAGCGGATGTCGTTGCGATATTCTCATCGCTAGATGTGATTCTGCCGGACGTAGATAGATAGCAA
The DNA here is from genome assembly GCA_044351165.1 of Candidatus Caenarcanales bacterium. GTDB lineage: Bacteria > Cyanobacteriota > Vampirovibrionia > LMEP-6097 > LMEP-6097 > JBEAYS01. Next base: position 9,315 of record JBILGG010000006.1, read on the forward strand.
TTATGCCCATCCAAAAAAAACTCATAATCGGACTGGGCAACCCTGGAGACCGCTACCATTGGACCCGGCATAATATTGGTTTTGAAGTAATTGATGCTCTTGCAGATCTCGCTGGCATTGAATTTAAAAAAGAAAAACCATTTTCAGCGCAACTTGGCTCCGGTAAACTTACCATCAATTACAAAAAACACCAAAAAGTAAAAGTAGCTCTCACTCTTGAAGATCAGCCTGAGACCGAGTCCCAGACCCAAAACAAAATCATTTACCAAAAAAAAACTATCAGCCAAAATTTTTCTCAAGAGGTTGAAATCACTCTTGCTAAGCCACAAACTTTTATGAACCAATCAGGGACTGCCGTTCAAGCTATTAAAAACTTTTTCAAGATACCTAGTGAAGACATTCTTGTGATTCACGATGATGTCGCTCTAGAAACGGCTAAGCTACGGATGGCTTTCAATCGCGGTGCTGGAGGGCAACACGGAGTAGAAGATATTATCCAAAAGCTTGGCGGAGATAAAAATTTTCATCGTTTAAAATTTGGTGTAGGTCCAGATCCAGGCGGAGATCTTCGCGGAGATTATGTTCTAAAAAAATTCCCGCCAGAGCAATTAGACAGTGTAAAATTAGCTATAAACCAATCCCTAAGCTTGATTCTAGCGTGGCTCATAAATGAAGATTATCAGCAAGTAGAATTTTTCTAGATTGATAATATTTAGGAGCGAATCCTTAACCTAGTTCTTCCGGTTTTTTAAAATTGATCACAGAATCCCAAGCGTCTTCTTGACCTGCATCAATGGTATTGAAACTGTTATTAAATTTGGTTTTGGGGCTATTGCTTTGTACAAAAGAAAAGAACAAATTTGGTAAATCCTTATGATCAGTGGGCTTGGATGCTTGATAAAAACCACTTGGAGCTAATCCGCGTTCAGAACCGGCTTGCAGCGCAAGTTCAGAAAGAAAAGCTGGTTTGAGTGAAGCCTTAGGGAAATCATTAAAATCTGGAATAGAGCTCATTGAATTATCCTTAATACCATAAAATCAAAACTAGATTATGGGGAGATTAAGGTTTCTGAGAAAGTCATTTTTGAGGGTAAATCCGCTTAAGAAGTTAATCCTAGACCATTTTTAAGATAGCAGTTAATTCAGAAGCTCTGTCGTAATCATTATGTTTTTTATAAACCGAAATAATATTACGGATGCATCTTGCAATAATAGCCCTATCATCAATAGGATCCAAGTATTCATCGTGCCAAACGACGCTAAGCTCCTGAGCGCGCAGGATACACTCGTCTTTTGTAACTTCGCGGCCACCAAAAAAAGGATCGATCAACATGTTATCCAATTGAACAATAAAATGTCCTGGCGTACCAATGCCCTGAATATCAAGCCCCAAGCGGCGTCCCACCAAAATATAAAGCGAAGACATCATTATCGGATTACCTGTTTTTTTATCAATAACCGTGTGAATAAAATTATTATCCAAGTCATAGTAATCGAGCTGATTACCTACAAAAACTTCTTCTTTAAAAATCACCTCATTAATAGCGCGCACAACATCATCCTTAGTACTCGTAGGACCCAGTCTGTCAGCGGCTCTTTGGGCATAATTATCTAATATCGCGCTATAACGCTGCTCGAGTAAACCTGGATTTTTTAGACGAGCCAAAAGAAATAATCCAGACTCCAAATCAGGATTTTGTTTCCATTGTTGGAGTTGTTTGATTAAATGTTGCCTATTAATAAAATGCCAGTTGTGAATTATTTTTGGATCGTCTCGATGGCAGATTTTGCTCTCGATATTTTTTAGAGTCGTATCATCAAAATTTACGATTTGCTCTGACATAAGATGCAAAGTCTTATCCTCAGCTCCATCCAGAAGGCTGATAAAAGCAGTGATTTCATTGTCGTTAAGAAGTTTTTTTTCTGCTAAAAGCACCATTAAGAGAATTCTACTATATATTTACAGGATTGACAAATATTGAAACAAAAAATTAATAGAATAAACTTAGCTGTTTCTGGCTTAAAATATAGCTATGAGCACAAAAAATGATTTTCTAGACACTCTTGAACTTAAGTCAAATCCTTATAAGTATTATTCCTTAGCAAAAGCTGAAAGCAGATACGGAAGCCTTCAAAAGCTACCGTTTAGTTTAAAAATAGTCCTTGAAGGCATGCTCCGTAACCTAGATGGTAAGAAGATTCGCGAGGAAGAAATATTAAATCTCGTTAATTACAATCCTAGCAATCCTGGTCAGGGAGAGGTTCCCTTCTCACCAGCACGAGTGGTGTTGCAAGATTTTACCGGAGTGCCTTTATTTGTAGATTTGGCAGCGATGAGAGACGCAGCTGGCAAAGTCGGTCTATCAGCTAATTCCATCAATCCTCTTGTGCCTTTAGATCTAGTAATTGATCACTCGATTCAAGTAGATTCTTTTGGGCAAACCAACTCCGCAGAACTCAATGAAAAGCTTGAATTTGAGCGCAACAATGAGAGATTTAAGTTTTTAAAATGGGCTCAGCAAGCATTTGACCAAACCAGAATTGTGCCTCCAGGGTTTGGAATTATTCACCAAGTGAATATGGAGTTCCTTGCTAATGTAGTCCTAGAGCGCAATGGAGAGATATTTTTTGATTCATGCGTGGGGACTGACTCCCATACCACCATGATAAATGGTCTTGGAGTTTTTGGATTTGGGGTAGGAGGACTTGAAGCTGAAGCCGCGATGCTCGGACAACCAGTCACCATGCCGACTCCAGAAGTAATCGGCGTAGAGCTGGTGGGCGCGCTGGATAGCGCTATTACCGCTACTGACTTAGCTTTATACGTAACAGAGTTTTTGCGCAAGATCGGAGTAGTGGGTAAATTTGTCGAGTTTTATGGAGCTGGATGCCGCTCTCTGACTCTAGAAGAGAGAGCTACTGTTTCTAATATGTGCCCTGAGTACGGAGCGACGGTAGGAATTTTCCCGGTAGATGAAGAAGTCCTAAATTATATGCGCCGCACCGGTAGAAAAGAACTAGAAGTCTTAAGAGTAGAACAATACTTCAAAGCCCAGTCTCTGTGGGGGCTTGAGCGATCTGCTGAATCTTTTAGTGCTAATTATCAAATCAACCTAGCAGATATCAAGCCAAGTGTTGCTGGTCCGAGAAGACCTCAAGATCGTATAAACTTTTATGATCTAAAAACTAAATTCGCTGAAGCGATAGCTCGCCCGTCAGAGAAACATGGACTGGGACTGGCTGACAGCCCAGAAAACCACGGTGATGTTTTGATAGCGGCAATCACCAGTTGCACAAACACCTCTAACCCAGCAGTCATGATCGGTGCAGGACTGGTTGCCAAAAAAGCACTCGAAAAAGGACTTACCATAAATCCAAAAGTCAAAACCTCTCTAGGACCTGGTTCTCAAGCTGTCCGAGAATATTTAGAAAGAGCCGGCTTGCTTGAACCCCTAAATAAATTAGGTTTTAATATCGTAGGATATGGATGCACGACTTGTATCGGTAACTCTGGACCTTTATCACCTGCAGGCGAAGAAGCTGTAAAAGCCAATCCTGATAAGGTTTTCACCAGCGTGCTCTCTGGTAACAGGAATTTTGATGGACGGATACATGCTTCGATAAAAGCCAATTTCTTGATGTCACCTCCTCTGGTAGTTGCTCTGGCGCTAAAAGGCAATGTCAACTGGAATCCTCTCACGGAGCCGATCCAAGACTCTATCATGCTCAGTGACATCTGGCCTAGTAAAGAAGAAATCACCTCTGTCATCAACCAAGTAATGGATCCTCTCATGTACGAGAATATTTACGCTCAAGTCTCTAAGGGAACAGCGCTCTGGAACTCAATAGATTCAAGCTCCGGCGACATTTATCAGTGGGACCCCAAAAACACTTATATCCAAAACCCTCCGTATTTTGAAAGCTTTAATAACCAAGCTGGCACTATAACCGAGATCAAAGGCGCGCGCTGTATTCTTAGCCTGGGTGATTCGATTACCACCGATCATATTTCTCCAGCTGGTAATATCGCCAAAAGCTCAGATGCCGCTATTTATCTGCGTTCCCAGGGAGTCGAAGACCAAGATTTTAATAGCTACGGCTCAAGACGCGGCAACGACCGAGTTATGACTCGCGGCACCTTCGCTAATATCCGCCTAAATAATCTTTTAGTTCCTGGCTCGTCAGGACCAAGAACTAAATACTTCAGTCAAGATGGCTCGCAGACTGAGATGTCGGTGTTTGAAGCCTCTCTAAAGTACAAAGCTGAATCTACTCCTTGCGTGGTTTTTGCTGGTAAATTATTTGGTAATGGTAGCTCTAGAGACTGGGCGGCAAAGGGTCAAATGCTTCTCAATATTCATGCTGTCTGCGCTGAGTCCTTCGAGCGGATCCATAGATCAAACCTAATCGGGATGGGGATTCTACCAATCGAAATCACTGGAAAGGTACTGGCTGATAATGGACTAGATGGTTCTGAAGTATTCGATATCTTGGGTTTAAATGAGGACATAAAACCTTATCAAAACATAGATATCCAAGCCACAAAAAGCAATGGTGAAAAAGTAAATATTCCAGCAAGAATTTTACTGCAAACCCCGATAGAAATTGAGTACTACAGGCATGGCGGCATCCTACAGTACACTCTAAGACAAATGGCAAAAGAAAAAATCACAGCCTAATATGCAAAAAAAACTAGTTTTTATTTTTTATCTTTTGAGCGTGCTTGCGTCTATTAGTCCAGCTTCTGCTAAAAACGCCTACCAAAAAGAACTAGAAAGAAGAGAGAACCTAGAAAAAAAACTCGGTAAAAAATCTTCCCGCGACGCTAGTCCCGAACTTGAGATTATAAAACTTCAAGAAGATCAAGAAAAAAATCAAGAAGATCTTAAGCGGGTGGAAGAAATGCTAAAAAACAAATCCAGCAATACTGCTCAAATAGTGGATTCCAGCTCTCCTAAGCTTAACCAAACCTTAACTCAAACTGGGAATACACCTAAATATGAAGACATCAAAACCTCTAGAGAAAATAATGAAAAAAATCAAGGTCAAGAAAAACGATCTAAACCTGAACAAGGGACTAGGGAAGTCAAATCTCAAAAATCAAGCAAGAAAGAAAAGCAAGAATCTAAGTCCCAAGCAGTAAAGAAAAAAACTGATCTTGAACTAAAGCGCGAAGAGCTCAAGGCTAACGAACAGCAAGCCTTAGATTTTATTTTTCCGAGCATAAGTAACGAAACAGTCTCACAGACGACAAGAGAAGACTTTTTTTCTCAAACAGAAAAAGAACAGCTTTTGGAGCTTTGGCGCGCTACTATCGCAAGGAACCGCACTATCCAATTTATTATAAAATCTCTTTCTCAAAACCCTAATGACATCGAATCAAACAACGCCGTGATGCAGGTTTTATCAAGAGCCCTGTTCGTACCTTTTTATGCAGTTTCTGCGGTTGCTAATAACGCTCTTGTCAGCGGTAGTTCAGCGGTGGGAGCCCGTGTGATTGGTGATGTGGTAGATAATGCAAACGGTCAAAATCAACACAATCAGCAAGTCACCAAGACTGATATGATAGTTTTGTTTATGCTGGTAGATGAAGTCGCTGAGCGGCTTAGAACAACTTACTACGCCTACAAAGAAGCAAAAGTCCAAAAAGAATTAATCAAATTCGAGTTAATTCCCGCGCGCATGGACGCTAGCGAAGCGCTCGAAAATAATTTTACTGAATCGGTGTTTTTTACTCGCACTGTGGTGCGGGACCTAGAAAGAAAACTGCGCGAGACTGAAATTGCGCTTAACACCAATAAGCGCACTCTGGCCGAGCTTGCCGGCCAAGAAACTCTGGACTCGGTGGATACCCTTATCGATCTTGAGGTGGAAGAGATTTTGGCTGACGTATTGGGGGTCTAAGATAAGGGTTGCTTACTGCGGGATCGCATGCAATACGTATTAAACCTTATCCCCTAAAAACTGATCTCCTTAACTTTTCATAGCACTAAAATTATCTAGTCTGGGCTTGGATAATTAGCGTTTTTTTAAGCACCCCTTTAGTGGCTTGAGGATAATAAGTAAAACACCGAGGTTCTAGATAAGTTTCTTGTTATCCTATGAAAAGTTAAGGGGACCAGTTTAAAAATGGTAATATATTAATATAATGCCAAGACAACACTACAGAGAACCAAGCCACATTATCAATTCAGTCCTTAGCGACCTAACTGATATTGAGACTA
>JBILGG010000026.1:0-9675 GCA_044351165.1 Candidatus Caenarcanales bacterium
TTAGCTGATGAAGTAGATTCTGCTCTTTCTCTTGCTCTGATGATGATAGCGTCTGTATCTACGTTAAGAGAAGTAAGACCAGTACCAGTGCTAGTAATTAAGCCAGGACCAATCTTAATAGTAGAGCTACCAGAAGCTAATCTAGAAGCTAAAACTACGTTTGGTTGGCTATCTTCAGCAGCTAATTTAGCAGTTTCTAATTTACCGCCAGCTGGTGCTGTAGTAGCAGTAGCTACTGTAAGACCAGTGTTAGTAAGGGTAAGAGAACCAGTTGTTGCTGGAGAAACACCTGCAGGAGTGAAGTTAGAAGCAGTAAGTGAACCGCTTAGAGTAGCATTTCCTGATGGATCAGCAACTAAACCAAAATTAGTAAGGTTTAAAGCTACCAAAGGACCAGTATGTGTTTCAGCAGTAGCCGCAAAAGTTACTGGATGAACCACGATACTACCTTTTGGAACGATAGAACCAAAGTAAGAAGCTGGACCATTTTCAGTAAGTACACCAGCAAGTATGAAGTTTGCACCAGCATCACCAGTACCGCCTGGAAGTACAGTATCACTTGTACCAACGCCAGAAACGTTCACATACTGTGGAGTTGCAGAATTACCATTGGTAATTGCTGAAGAAGTTAGAGATGAAGTGTAACCATCTATATTCAAACCAACAAACTGGGTACCAGTAGGTGGCTGCAATACAAACATTCTTTGGCTAATACTTGCAATTGAAGCTGAACCATTAAGTGCAGTAAAAGCTAATTTACCGTTTGCAGAAATAGATGCTGCAACAGAAGATACGCCAGCTCCATCAGTCAAAGATGCTCTAGTAAACAGAAGCTCTCCAGGACTAATATTGTCAACTTTAATTGTGACCGGCACCACTTCACGGTTTGCACCGTTAGCTTTAGTACCAGGGTCTTGTACGATTGTAGGCAAAGTAGCTCCACCACTGCTATAGATCGCTGCGTTTGCAGGAGCGAGTTGCAATGTGAAGGCTACAAGTAAGAGTAAAGAAATGAATTTTCTTATACCCATTGTTTCTCCTTTTTTATTTTGTTTTTTCACCCTATTTTTCATAGAAAAATTTTTTATCCCAACCACAGCCAATATTACTGACCCAGTTTAAGACTCAGGTTAATGGTCCCAGATTTTGGGGGTAGGGTCAATAGCCTTAACTAATTTTTTAAAATTTAAAAAAAAGCATTACGCGTTAATATTTTTTTTACTATTTTTGGAAGGCTTATGAACACTGGGTTTTACAAAAGCTAATAAAAGTTCCCGCAATCAGGTTAAAGAATATTAATTTTCACTATATAATAAACGCATGCTTTCACACCTTACAGGCAAAATAATAGATAGAAATTTTAGCAATAATACCTTAGTCCTAGAAGTCAATGATTTTGGGTTTTTGGTGCTCACGAGCTCTACTAATCTCAGCAAAATCAAGTGCGGCGAGCGCAGAACTATCTATGTACACCTAAGCGCAAACGAGCTTGGGATCAAGCTTTGCGGATTTTTGAGCCGGGCCGAAAAAGAATTGTTCGAATTACTGATAACGGTGTCAGGTGTCGGGCCAAAAGCTGGACTAAAAATTCTCGATCAATTTAGTGTCGAAGAATTTATTCCAGCTGTTATTCGCGAAGATATAAATCTAATAAGTAAGGCGCAGGGCATCGGCAAAAAAACCGCCGAAAGAATAGTGCTCGAGCTAAAAACCAAATTCAAAAAAATAATACCTTCAGGCACGCAGGCTCAAGATAACGATCAGGATTTAAATATTACAGATAATCGAATGGCGGCTAGTGACATCCTTAATAATCTCGGTTTTGACCCGCTAGAAGTCGAGCGCAAGCTTAACCAAGCACAAAAAGAAAACATCGCAGATGATGTCGAGCTCTTGGTGAAATATTGTCTAAAAGCCTAAAGACTGTTTTTGGTCTTGGAATATTCGACCGCTGAAACCAAATTAATCAAACCATTGTTTTGAGTGATTTGGACTTGAGTGGGGTTAGCCATAGTTGCGGCGATCTGTTTGTAGTTTTGGATGAGCAGAGTGGCAATGAGATTTTTATCGAGTTCTTTTATTAGTTGTTCACTGATTTTTTGGGAGTTAGTCTGTAATTCAGCTTTTAAAAATTCCAGAGAAGGCAATTCGGCGGGATCACGCCTCCTGATGCTGACCATGGGCGAAGCTATGTGTTTTAGATTTTTTTGTGGAGCAGGACTGCTGGTGCTAGCGTGCGAGCTTTTGGGATTCTCTTGCTGGGCTACGGGTAAATCTAGAGGTGAATAAAGTTTTTTGATATTTCTTCTCGAGCGAGAGATCTGCTCATTGGGAGAAATTTTGCGCTCGGGGTTTTCTTGATCATTTTTTTGAGACTTAGATTGCTGTTGCGGAGAGGATCTGATCGAAGATTCTGGCTGAATAGCTTGTGAGTCGATGATTTGTGCTTGCCTTAACTTCGACTCTCGCTGGATATCAGCCAAAAGCTGATTAAGAGCGGCTTTTCGAGTGGATTTTTGTAAGAAGAATTCATCTTGAATCCCAGCTGATGGCGACTTAGCCCTCAGCCGAGAATCTTCTTCTTGATTAGCTTCTTGGTTTAAAACCAAATTATCTGCCAGAAGATTTTTTTGGAGAACTTCGTTTTTTGATTTTTCTTCTAGTTTTTGGTCTGTATATTCTTCATTAGATCTATCTATCAAAAATTTTTCTTGATTAATCAGAGTCTCCAAAAAAGCGGAATTCTTAAATAACTTAGAAGGATCAAAAGCTTTATCCATCATGCTTTCAGCTTTTTGCTCTTGCTCATCAAAAAACTTTTGGGATTCATCTTGAGCATTATTGTTCTCCGATGAGTCTTTTCGCTGTTTAATACTCTCGATAAATTTTTCTTCTTCGCGAAGCAACTCTAAGACTTGTTCCATCGGCAGAGCTGAAGATCCCACCATCACAAATGAATCACTGTCTCTCTGTCTAGGCATACAAACCGCTCCTGGAGGGAGCTGACGAATTCTCAGATGAAAGACTTCTTTTTTTTCAAGGGTTTCAGCACCTTCAAAAACTACCATATCTTTTTTTGTAGGATCTTCAGGACCAAACTCCAGAATACTTTCAGTACGCTTCTCAAAATTAGGTTTTTCGTTTTTTACGAATTCTGACTTGCGCGGAGACTTGTATTCTAGTCTCTCTGTTACATAATCCCTATGAGGTTTTGGCTTAGGTTTATGCGGCTTGATAAAAGCTTCTCCAGACTTAATTTCACGAGCTTGTTGATAAGCTTCTTCGAGTGCCGCAATCGATTCTCTTAAAACGATAATTCTATTTAGAAATGTTTGGAGAGTTTCTTTTCTATTACGAATAGATTCAATAAGTTTTAAGATTGAGCCGTGATCTCTTGGTAAGTTTTTCTCTTTTGGCTGGAATTGGGGTCTATCAGGATTAGCATAAACCATTCTAGAGGGTTTATCAGAATCCTCAAAAACCGCTTGGGGACGGGGCTTAGGCTCAAGAGGAATTAAAGAATCATTATCACGATTAAACATCCTAACTAAAATGGCTTGACCCATGCTCGGATCATAAATCCCTAAATAAACAAAATCCTCTTCTTGATTGTCAGAAAAAAAAGACTGAAAAGGATTATTAGGATCCTCTCCCTTTAAGACTTTTTGGTCTTTTTCTTGCTCTTCTTTTATTGCTTCCATTAATAAATCTGTCGAGCCCATAAAATAAAAACTATCGGAATTACGAAATTTCGGTAAAACCTTGAGCCCTGGCGGCAATTGCTTAAGCCTAATTCTAAAAACCTCTTTTAGAATTATATCTTCTGATCCTCTAAAAACCTCTTGGGGATTGGCTGAACTGATTCCAGTGTGAGAATTTCTACCTTGAAAAACAAACTCCTCTTCTTGGAAATCTTGATAGCCAGCCCCAGGCGTAAAACGCCCTCCCTCACTGGATTGTAGGAATTGATTATAAATCTCTTCTATAATTGCATCGAGCAGAATATCATCAGCACCCTCAAAAACAAACTTAGTATCTTGCCCCTTTTCAAAAACAAATTTATCCTTACTACCCTTAAACGAAAAATCCGTAGGGATTTTTTCAAAAACAAATTTTTCAGCGTTTCCCTTAAATGAAAACTTCCCGTTAATTAAACTTCGCTGAGATTTAAATTCAAAAGGTTTTATATCTTTAGAAGTAATAGACCTATTACTTCTAAACTCAAAGTCCCCAGAGACCCCGCTAATATAAGTCAAAACCCCACCCCTTATCTAGTATATACACTCAAATTAGGCAATTTTAACTAGGTGAACATTAAAAAGTTTTAATCTTGGTTTGGGAATAATAGTAGTTTGGGGTCTTAGCGAAGGATTTATTCGACGAATTTTTTAACCACCGCCACAGTATTATGGCCACCAAAGCCAAGAGCTTGAGCAATCGCATAATTTACGGTGCGCTCACGGGATTTATTAGGCACGTAATCCAAGTCACAGTCTGGATCTGGTTCTTGGTAGTTAATCGTAGGCGATACAATGTTTTCTTTACACGCCATAATAGCGGAGGTCAAACCCACTGGCCCAGCGGCTCCTATCAAGTGACCGGTCATAGACTTAGTCGAGGAGACACATAGCTTGTAAGCGTGCTCACCAAAAACTTTTTTGATGGCGGCAGTTTCGCGAGCGTCATTTAGCGGAGTGCTCGTGCCGTGAGCTGATATAAAATCAACTTTTTCACGCGCATCACCGAGTCCTGCTTGCTTGAGAGCCATCTCTATTGCGCGCGCTCCGCCAGAACCGTCTTCTGATGGGGCAGTGATGTGATAGGCATCACAGCTAGCTCCTACGCCAACCAGCTCAGCGTATATCTTAGCTCCGCGTTTTTTAGCGAGGCTCAGCTCTTCCATCATAAAGACCACCGAACCTTCAGACATAATAAATCCATCACGGCGCTTATCAAAAGGACAGCTAGCCTCTTGAGGCGCGCTCTGCCTGCGGGATAGAGCAGTCATGTTATAAAAAGACGAAATCGCAAGAGCGTTTAGACAAGACTCGGTTCCGCCAGTTACCATCGCATCAGCCAGACCGTTTTTTATGTACCAATAAGCATCAAAAATACTATCCAAGCCAGATGCGCAGGCAGTTGCGTCTGATTTGGCGCGCCCTTGGAGCCCCCAAAGAATTCCAATATGCCCTGATGGCGCGTTAGGCATGAGCCTAATGATAGAACGTAGTCCCAGAGCCTTAAGCCCGCGGGTGTTAAGAGTATTAAAATCATCGCAAGTGGTCTTAATACCACCAATCCCAGTCCCCACGAAGGTCGCAACGCGCGTGCGATCCGAGCCCCACTCTTCTAATTTATCAAAATCAATGCCCGAATCCTCGATAGCTAACTTAGCGGCGACCACGGCAAACTGACTAACATTATCCATGTCTTTATTGAAGCCGCGCACCTGGCGAGGATCAGAAAAATATTTTTCGATATTAAAGTTTTTTATTTGACCGCCGAAATTTACTGGTGGAGTTATATTCTCGTATTCAGCTGGGTTAGAGAGATAGTCGATACCGCTTCTACCGGCTTTTAGCCCGCCCCAAAACTCATCTATGCCGATCCCCAGCGGGGTTACCGGTCCGATTCCTGTAATAACTACTCTGCGTTCTGTCATAAGTTTTTATCATAACTGATATTTAAAGGCTTAAAACTCAGATATAAAGATATCTTTATTTATGATAGCGGTGTCAGGTTTTTGGTGCGCATGTTTTTGGAGGGGCTCGTGCGCGCGGGGTTTAAAAGCGAGCGAGCGCGGGTTTCGGATGTGGTTTCGGTGCGCGCGTGCGAGCGCGGGGTTTAAAAGCGAGCGCGGGTTTCGGGTGCGCGCGGGGTTGGCGAGCGCGGGTTTCGGGTGCGCGCGGGTTTCGGGTGGGGCTCGTGCGCGCGTGCGAGCGCGGGGCTTGCGAGCGCGGGTTTCGTGCGCGCGGGGTTTAAAAGCGAGCGAGCGCGAAAATAGACATTAATTGACCCGCATGCAAAACTAAAACTAAGCGCGATGCCCAAAAACTACATAAAATTTTTGCCAATTTTATTTATTGCAATTATTGCTCTGGTGTTTTTCTTGGAGCTAAACAAAGCACCGAAAGCTCAAACAGAATTAGAGATTGAGTTTTGGCAATATTGGAGCGGACCAGAGCGAAAACCGCTCGAGGAGCTGGTCGCCAAGTTTAACTCAGAGAATCATGGCTTTAAAGTAAAAATGCTCAGCATCTCCATGCCGCGCAAAAAAATCTTAATGGCAGTCGCTGGCAGGGTTTCACCAGATCTTGTGCACTTGGACGGAGACATGGTGACTGATTTTGCCATGCGAAACGCTCTCACCGAGATCAAAAGACCGGACGGAGATTTTACTAAGATATTTTTGGATATGCTAAATATCGAGGGCAAGCAGTGGGCTTTGCCGCTGATGCCTACTTGCGAAGCTCTGCACATAAACGCTAATCTTCTTGCCAAATACAATCTGCAAGCGCCTTCTAGCTTAGATGACATTGTAAAAATTTTTGATCGTATGAACGGCACAAAAGAAATCGGCTGGTTACCTTCGTGGCCGCCTTGGGCTGGACAATTTATTCCGGTGCTTTTTGGCGGGCGCTGGGCAGTGGACGGCGTGCCCACAGCCAACAGCCCGGCAAATATTCAGGCGTGGACCTGGGTGCAAGAAAATTTCGCGCGCAAAATTCCTCAAGACCGCTTGGCGGCTTTTACTGAAGGGCTCAAGTCCTACCAAAGCCCCGACAACCCTTTTTATACCGGGGTTATAGCCGTGGAGAATAACGGAGTCTGGGAGCGGAATCTAGCAAAAATCTTCGCGCCCGAGATCCGCGTGGAGGTCAAAAAATTCCCAGGTCTTGTTGATGGAGCGACTTATGTAACTGTCGATGCGCTCGCTATCCCGCGCTACGCGCGGCATCCAGAGCAAGCCTACCAGTTTATGCTCTGGCTTTTGCGTCAAGAAAACCTAGAATACCTAGCGCTCGCACAGCAAAAATTTACACCTCTTAATAACCACAGTTCCGAGTTTTTTGAGCGTCACGGCAACCCCTACATAAAAACTTTTATCGAACTAGCCCAAAGCCCGAACGCCACTTACTTCCCTCACCTTAGATTCGTCCAAAAATACAAAAGAGAAATCAAAAACTCCTACCTCAAGATGCTCCGCATGGAAGCTAGCGCCAAGGAGGTCTTGGACGAGCTACAATTGCAGACATTGTCTACGGAAAAATCAAAGTAATTCCAGAAAAAACTGGAACCCAATTGTAACATTATTACAATTAGACTCTAATTTAGGTGCATTATCTGGATTCTTTAGTGCATTCGTAGACAATGTCTGCAATACAATTAGGGCAAGCCCGTGGCATATTATCTGGATTCCAAGGTACATTCGTAGACAATGTCTACGAATGTACCGAAAAATCTAAATAACTCCCCAGATTCAAGATCCAAAAAAACGGGAATATTATAAAAATGGGAATTATTAAGCTGGCAATAATTTTCTTAAGTTTTAGATTTTCTGCATTTATAATTTAGTTTTAATCATGGCTATAAAAGATAGAGAAAAACTAGAATCAGTCACCATCCGTTTTTGCGGAGATAGCGGTGACGGGATGCAATTAACAGGCACGCAGTTTACCACGACTAGCGCGCTGGTCGGAAACGACATCAGCACTTACCCGACCTTTCCAGCAGAGATCCGCGCACCGCAAGGGACCCTGGCTGGCGTCTCGGGCTTCCAAATCCATTTTAGCTCTAACGATATTCACACCGCTGGCGACGAGCTAGATGTGCTTGTAGCGATGAATCCAGCGGCTTTTAAAACCAATATAAAAGACCTCAAGCAAAACGGAATCTTGATCGTTAATCAAGATAGTTTTAACGCTGGTAACCTCAAAAAAGCTGGCTATAAAGAAGACGAAGATATTTTTGCTAAGTGGAGATCGCGCATCAGAATCTACGAAGTGCCCATCAGCAAAATGACCATGGAAGCGCTCAAGGACATCGATATGATGGCACGAGATAAAGAGCGTTGCAAAAATATGTTTGCGCTTGGTTTGATGTATTTTATTTACAACCGCCCTCTTGAAAACACCGAGAAGTGGTTAGAGTCTAAGTTTGGTAAGAAAAAACTCGTGCTTGACGCTAACATAGCGGCTTTGAAGGCTGGGTATCATTTTGGTGATACTTGTGAGATGTTCCAAAACACTTACGAAATCCCAAAAGCCAGCATCAAGCCCGGCACTTACCGCAATATCACCGGTAACCAAGCGCTCTCAATTGGCTTGCTGACAGCGGGACAGCTGACTAATTTACCTTTGTTTTTGGGGTCGTATCCGATCACTCCAGCGACTGAAATTCTCCAAGAAATCGCCGCCTACAAAAACTATAAGGCTAGAACCTTTCAAGCAGAAGATGAAATTGCCGGCATAGGATCCGCTCTGGGAGCGGCTTTTGCGGGGAGCTTGGCGATCACCACCACCTCTGGTCCTGGGATCGCACTCAAGTCAGAGTTTATGAATTTGGCTATTATGGCTGAATTGCCGCTCATCATCGTCGATGTCCAGAGAGGCGGACCTTCCACAGGACTTCCTACCAAGACCGAACAAACAGATCTTCTTCAAGTGATGTTTGGGCGCAACGGCGAAAGCCCTCTGCCAGTGGTTTCGGCGAGCAGTCCGTCAGATTGTTTCTATACCGCTCTAGAAGCGGCGCGCATCGCTATCGAGCACATGACTCCAGTCGTGATTCTCAGCGACACCCAGAGCGCGATCGGCTCAGAGCCTTGGTTACTGCCTGATATCGAAACCCTACCTAAGATCAAATTTAAATTCCATACTAACTCAGATACTTACAAGCCTTACGATCGTAACGATATGCTGGCGCGCCCTTGGGCACTGCCTGGCACACCGGGTTGCGAGCATACACTTGGCGGTCTTGAAAAAGAAAACATCACCGGCAAAGTCAATCTCTCAGCTGAAGCGCACGAAGAGATGGTCCGCATCAGAGCCAAAAAAGTCGAGAACATCGCCAAAACCATCCCCGCGACTCCAGTCTACGGCGAGCAGAGCGGTGACATACTTTTCCTAGGCTGGGGAAGTACTTACGGTGCGATCAGATCCGCTACTGAAGAGCTTCTCAGAAGAGGCTACAAAGTCGGGCAAGCGCATATCAGGCACATAAACCCAATGCCTAATGATCTTGGCAATATTGCAAGCAGATTTAAGCATGTGGTCATCCCTGAATTAAACACTGGACAATTCAATATGATATTCAGAGCTAAATACTTGATTGATACAAAACCTATTAACCAAGTAAACACCAAGCCTTTTAATGTAAGCGACTTGGTAAAAAGAGCAGAAGAAATAATCGGAGGCAAAGCATAATGAATACTAGTGTTCAAGAACTTACCAAAAAAGATTTTATTCCTGAAGGTGATGTCAAGTGGTGTCCGGGTTGCGGAGATTATTCGATTCTATCTTCGGTACAGACTGTATTGCCGACACTCGGAATTCCAAAAGAAGATTTTGTGTTTATCTCTGGGATCGGGTGCTCAAGCAGGTTTCCTTACTATATGGCGACTTATGGTTTTCACACTATCCATGGTAGAGCCGCGACTGTCGCTTCTGGCGTGAA
>JBILGG010000108.1:0-5013 GCA_044351165.1 Candidatus Caenarcanales bacterium
ACACCAGTAAACTTCAATGCAACCTTCATAGTGACTTTATGACCACGCTTGATTTTATAAAACTGAATGTTCATGACCTCTCTAGATACGTAATCTTTTTGGATGTCTTTAATCAAAACTTCGTGATCCTCAGAACCAGTCTTAAGGTGGATCAAGTGCGTATAATCTTCAAAAGGCACTCTAGAAAAATCCTTAGCGCTGAGCTGAATATCCATAGCCTCAAAATCAGGACCGTAAAGAGTAGCAGGTATAGTACCTTCTTTTCTTAAAGCTCTTGGGTTTTTCTTTTCTCTTGGTTTAATTTGTAATTCTACGGCCATAAATAAGTCCTTTTTGGTTAAGCAAAATGCTTAGATTAAGTATCTTAGCAAATAGGGGTGAAATTATTATTTTCCTTTGCCTTTGCTTAATATTTGAGCAAGAAATTAGGTTACCTGAGGTATAAAGTCCTCGCTTTTTAGCCCAGAGAGCCTATAGCTTCGATATTATCCTTGGGGATAGATAAATTAGGCAGATTCTACTAGATCGTAGATCGAGATAACATGTCATTACAGTCCATAGGTCAAAATCTCTTAAACAATAATTTCCTCAGCGATATTCGCTCGGGCTTAGGCGGATCCAAGGCTGGGGTCTCAGACGCTAAACTCCAAACAGCCGAAACTAATACCGTAAAAAGTACCGAAGCCGCGCAAAAAGCAAAACCAGGATTTTTTGATCAGCTTTTAAGCCCCAAAAATTCAAAAGAAACTATCAATTTAGAATCAATGACCATGCGGTTTTCAGAACTTCAAGCCAAAGGCAAGCTCGTGCGCCTGCATCCCTTACCTGGAGTCGTGAAGGATTATGTAAAAGATTTAAAAAGTTTTTTGGGTGATATAAAAGACCAAGCTTACCAGTCTGAGCATAAAGACGAACTCTTCCAAAGAATAAAAATTGTCGATGAAAATCTTGATAAGCTTGTCGACCAAACCCTGAGCGACCAAAAAAGAGAAATCGCTGTAGTAGCCTCGCTGGGCGAGCTTCAGGGGCTTTTAATAGATGTTTTTGCTTAGTATTTACTAGTCTTGTTTGAAGATTTTTTTTGCGGCAAATGCCTGTATTCTACAAATGGAGTAAAATAAATTTTATGACTAAAGAAGTAAGCGATATTAATTTTGATCAAGAAGTACTCCAATCATCAATTCCAGTTTTGGTGGATTTTTGGGCGCCATGGTGCGGACCTTGTAGAGCATTGGGTCCTACTATAGACTCACTAGCTCAAGAACTAGAAGGTAAAGTAAAAGTCCTAAAACTCAATACTGATGAGAATCCTGAGTCTGCGGTGAGATTTAGAATCAATTCTATTCCTAACTTGATTTTCTTCAAGGATGGCAAGCCTGTCGATCAGCTGATTGGCGCTGTGGATAAAACAAAAATCCTCGATGCGATCGCTAAGTTTTCTAATAACTAAAAAACAAATTTCTAACTGACACCAGTAGAGCCAAAACCGCCTGCCTGACGCTGGTTGCTATCTTCGTTTGGCATTTCGCTGATTTGGCAGAACTTAGCTTGCCAAACAGGCGCAATCACAGCTTGAGCGATACGATCATCATGGTTAATAACAAAATTTTCAGAGCCGTGATTAATAATCAAGACTTGGATTTCACCGCGATAATCACTATCAATCGTGCCTGGCGTATTAGTAAGAGAAATTCCATTTTTAAAAGCCAGTCCGGATCTAGGTCTGAGCTGTACTTCAAAACCTTCTGGAATAACAAATTTTAGACCCGTAGGGATTTTGGCGCGCCCACCATTCGCTGGTACTGTGAGTGGTTCTTGGTCTGGCATAAAAGCTCGCAGGTCAAAACCAGCAGAGCCCAAAGAAGCATAGGCAGGGGTTTGTACGCGAGGATCCATCTTAAAAATCGCAAGATCAACGGTTTTTTGATTAGTAATATCTAAAGTGTTTGTCATGCAGGATATTGTAGCATTAGAGAAAAAACATCAATGCCAAATATCCAAAAAATAAATCGTAAAAAAGCTGGTAAGAGCTCATGCACATTAGGCTAGCAAGGCTCAGTCGCCCGGTAACAGCTAGAAAAAACACTCCAAAACCATGAGCGACTAAAATACCAATAATAGGTCCCAAAGACTTACCATTAAAGGATCTCATCACAAAATCATTTGACAAATGCTTAAAAAGAAAAGCTACTAAGGACAGCGGTAAAAGCCCCAAGATATAACCAAAACTAGGTTCAAAAATATAAGTCCAAGCACCGCCATAAGCAAAAAGCGGTAAGCCAAACAGTCCAGCTAGCACATAAATAATAATTGCAATAAAGGCGTAATTCACTCTAAAAGCCAAACTCAAGGCAAAGACCGCGATATAAATCAAGCTGTATTCATAAGGAACCAGGGTCGAATTAGAAAAATCATATTGCAAAAGCGTAATCTGACTAAATGTCGCTAAGTACATAACAGCCAAACAAAAAATAATTTTTATTAATCCTAGGATCATGTGATAGTGAGGGATTCGGCGTCCGCGAACTTAGTTCTTCGCTAAATTCTGAGCTTCCCTTACTATATCTTGGACCGATAAACCGTAATGGTCAAGAAGCTGGTAAGCATCTCCCGATTGCCCAAAAATATCTTGGACTCCCAATCTTTTGAATTTTATATATTGACTGGCTTGCTCAAGGATAGCCGAAGCCACAGCATCACCCAAACCACCTTCGACATTGTGCTCCTCTAGTGTAAGCACGCATCCCGTCTTGCTTGCGCTATTAACAATGGTCTTAGAGTCAAGAGGTTTTATGCTGGCTGACTTAATCAACTCTACTTTTATTCCTTCTTGAGCCAGAATCTTGCTGGCTTCGATCGCTCTTGGAGTCATCATTCCGCAAGAGACAATTGTAATATCTGAACCTTCGTGAATGATATTAGCTTTGCCGATTTGGAATTTATAATTCTTATCGAAACACACCGGGACCTTAGCGCGCCCTAAGCGCACATAACAAGGACCTTGATAATTGGCTATCTCATAAATCGCCGAATACGCTTCCTGAGCGTCAGCTGGCACTATAACGACCATAGTAGGAATAGAACGCATAAGAGCTAAATCCTCGATAATCTGGTGGCTCGCTCCATCTTCACCCACCGTCAAACCCGCATGAGTAGCGCAGACCTTTACATTAGCGTGATTATGCGCGATAGAATTACGCACAAACTCCCAAGCGCGGCCAGCCGCAAACATCGCAAAACTCGAAGCAAAAGGTATCTTGCCAGCCAGAGCCAATCCAGCAGAGACTCCCATCATATTGTTTTCGGCTATGCCCATATTAAAAAATCTATCGGGGAATTCTTTGGCGAATAATTTGGTCTGGGTACTACCTGAAAGATCAGCATCCAAAACGACAATATTAGAATTAATTCCTCCAAGCTCGAGCAAGGCCTGTCCGTAAGCCTCTCTAGTAGCGACTTTGTCGCCGAGCTTCCATTCTGTTTTTATATCTACCTGCGCGCCCATTAAACTTTTAACTCCTCTAATGCTTTTACTAGATCCTCGTCTTTAGGAGCGACTCCGTGCCATCCGACTTGATCTTCCATAAAACTTACACCCTTACCTTTTACTGTTTGAGCAAGGATACAGACAGGCTTTGAGCCTTTTGATAATTCTTGCGCTTGAATTAAAGCGCTATTGATTTGGTCGATATCGTGCCCATCGATTTCTATAACCTCCCAATTAAAGGCGTGAAACTTTTCAGCGACAGGATGAAGCGCCATAGTCTTTTCGGTCCAACCGTCTAATTGAATGCGATTGCGATCGACAATAGCAACTAAATTACTCACTCGAAAATGCGAGCAAGCCATCACCGCTTCCCACGAAGAGCCTTCTTGAAGCTCACCATCACTCAAAATCGCAAACACTCTGCGCGCGCTATTGTCCAATCTAGCGGCTAGAGCAAAACCCAAAGCATTACACAAACCGTGTCCCAGTGAGCCTGTCGAGACCTCCACGCCAGGAACGCGAGAGCTATCTATATGACCTTGATAAGGTGATCCTAATTGCCTAAAACTCATAGTCTGCTCGAGAGGAAAAAAACCAGCAAGCCCCAGCGCTGAATAAACAGCAGGCGAGCTATGCCCCTTACTTACCACCAAAATATCTCTATCAGGGCATTTGGGCTCTTGAGGATTGTATCTCAAGTGCGGAGCAAAATATAAAACAGCAAGTAGATCAGCGATCGATAGCGAACCGCCTGGGTGACCTGATTTGGCGGCGTGAATAATCTTAAGAGAGTTTTCTCTGATTAATTGAGCTTTTTTAAAGATTTCCAGTTTGTCGTAATTACCAGCCAGCATTAAAGCTAATTATCACATAGTCAAGAGGCTCTCGTCTAGGTTTATATAAGGGTTTTTAAATCACTTACTGTGCGAATTTCTGAAGGTATTGAAGCTCTCTGAGCGGATGCCAGAGATAACTTTGAGGATTTTCTAGGTTTAATGTTTACCCTTTTTGAAAAACTTAATTGATTTGATTTATTGACTCTAGCTAATCCCTGTTCAAAACCCACAAGGGAGCTCAGTCCGCGTGTGCTGTCTTCATAAAAGAAAAACACATATTTTTTGTTTTTTTCTACTTGATCTACAAAAGGAGATTTTGCACGCGCCCATTCTTTTATGACTATTGCCTTTTTAGAAGATTTAAGACCTTTGATCGGCTCTATGACCTGGAAGTGCAATTCTCTAACATCAAGTCCCTTAACTCTTGATTCTTTAGCGCTCAAAAATTCACCCACAAAAATCGTACCTGATTTATCTACTAAATCATCTATCTGCAACGATTTAGTAAGCATACAGCTTTTACCCAGGACTGGCTTAGATGCCTCTGCTGGAGCAGGTTGTAGAGATATTAAAAAAGCTAATAAAATCAAATATTGAATCATAATTTATAGATACTCCCCGATTTCACCTTTTTCTAGCAAGTGTGACTTTAGCTTCCTGAGAGCTTTTGCTTCGAGTTTTTTTACTTTT